>JAISIP010000085.1 GCA_031261965.1 Victivallales bacterium
GACGAAGAGGTGATTTACAAAGATGTCGCGGGCAAATTTTACTATTTCCGCTACCCCTTGTCCGATAACTCCGGCTATCTTGTCGTGGCGACGACCCGCCCGGAAACCATGTTCGGCGATAGTGCCGTCGCGGTCAACCCGGCGGACGAACGCTACAAACATTTGATCGGCAAAACCGTCAAATTGCCGCTCACCGATCGTGAAATTCCGATCATCGGCGACGAACATGCCGACCCGGCCAAAGGTACCGGTTGCGTAAAAATCACTCCGGCACACGACCCGAACGACTTTGAAGTCGGCTTGCGTCATAATCTTGAAGTCGTCAACGTGATGAATCCTGACGCGTCGTTAAACGCCCGTGCCGGGAAAAACTTTGACGGGCTTGACCGCTTTGAGGCGCGGGAGTTGGCGGTAAAAATGCTTTCGGAACAAGGTCTGGTCGAAAAAATCGAGGAAATTCGCCACGCGGTGGGTTATTCCGAGCGAGGCGACGTTCCTATTGAAACGCTGGTGAGCTATCAATGGTTCTGCAATATGAAAGAGTTGGCCGCCCCGGCACTTGAAGCGGTGAAGTCCGGCAAAATCAAATTTCACCCGGAACGCTGGAGCAAAACTTATTTTCATTGGATGGAAAATATCCAGGACTGGTGCATTTCACGCCAGATTTGGTGGGGACACCGCATCCCGGCCTGGTACAACGATGCTACCGGCGAAGTGTATGTGGGCGAAGAAGCCCCGACCTCTCCCGGCGAATGGCGTCAGGAAGAAGATGTGTTGGACACCTGGTTCAGCAGCTGGCTTTGGCCGTTTTCAATTATGGGCTGGCCGAACAAAACCGAGGAATTGAAATATTTCTACCCGACTTGCGATCTGGTCACCGGGCCGGACATCATCTTCTTTTGGGTGGCGCGAATGATCATGGCGGGTTGTGAGTTTATGGGAGAGATTCCGTTTAAAAACGTCTATTTTACCAGCATTATCCGCGATGAGCAGGGACGAAAACTCTCAAAATCGCTCGGCAACTCGCCCGACCCGCTGGATGTGATCGCCGAATACGGCGCGGACGCGTTGCGCTTTACAATCACTTATATCGCGCCGGTCGGAATGGATATTCGTTACAGCAACGAAAAGTGCGAAATCGGCAAGACTTTTGCGAACAAGCTTTGGAACGCGTGCCGTTTCCGGCAGATGCAAGGTGACGTTTCTGCCCATTTTCGCAAATTGCCGCAAGATATTGTTTCTGCGCTTTCCGGTGATGAGCGTTGGATGCTTGCGAAACTTGATCTGGCGATCGAGTCGATCGACTGCGCGATTGCGGATTTTCGTTTTCACTCCGCCGCCCACGAGGTGTATGAGTTGGTCTGGTCGAGCTTTTGCGATTGGTTTATTGAGGCGGAAAAAGTTCCGTTGCGTGCCGGGGAGAGTGAAAAACTTCGGGCGTTGGCGGTGCTGGATTACGCGCTTTACCGCATTTTGCGGTTGTTGCACCCGTTTATGCCGTTTATCACCGAGGAGTTGGCGCATCAAATGGGATTTTTGCCTGAGGGCGAATCGATTATGTTTGAGTCTTTCCCAGAGGGCGATGAATTTCGCGGTACGGACAACGCCGAACTTGCCAAAATCGACGGCAAGTTTGAGCTGATTCGCGCCGGGCGTTTTCTTAAATCCTCTTATAATTTGCCGGACGGCAAAAAGGTGAAATTTTGGGTAAGAGCCATTGATAAAGAGTCCTTTGAATTTCTCAGCACCGAAAAGGTTTCGATTTTGAGCTTGCTGAACGCTGAGGATGTCGAGTTCACTTTGAGTGATTACGACCCGGCTGTTTATGGGGCGGCACCGTCTCGGGTTTGCGCGCTTGGCACGGTCTATCTGCCGCTTGCCGATCTGATCGATGTCGCGGCGGAAAGGGCAAAACTTGAGAAGCAAAAGCAGGAATTGACCAACTGGATTGCCGGGACTAAAGCGCGGCTCGGCAACGAGAAATTCTTGGCGAAAGCGCCGGAAAATGTGGTCGCCGACGCTAAAACGCAACTTACAACTATGGAAGAAAAACTCGTCCGCACCGAAGAGTTGCTCACGGTTTTAGAAGTATCCTCTAATTGATAGAAAAAAAGGAAGTGCTATTATGCGATTTTTTACACTGATTTGCGGACTTGCCGTTGCATTGTCAATTGTAGTGGTCAACGGCGAAGAGCAAAAAAATGAAGCAGCGAAACCTTCGACGGTTCTCTTTTCCGGCAAACCGAAGATCTCACCATGGGGAAAGGCCTCCGGCGTGGTGTTAACTGATCGTATTGAGGTAAAAATCAGCGCGGAATCCAGCAATTGGTGCGGGGTAAATATCGTATTTCCGCAACTTGCCGTACCGGCGGGTGCGACCAAACTAACTTATGAAGTCAATGGCGGAATAGACACTCAGGGTAATCGCGGAGTCCCGACACCTTATCAGGTTTGTTTAATCACGCGCAACGCTTCGGGCGATGACTTAAAGTCGTCGTTTGCGACTCCGAAAGTTAAGCTTGATGCCGATTCCGAGTCATGGCAAAAAGTGGAGTTACCGCTTTTGACGCTTCTGCCCAAAGATGCCGCGACGATTCGCGGGGTCAAGGTGCAGTTTAAAATCCTACCTGCCGAACGTTTCGGGATTGAGGTTCGCAACTTCCGCCTGGAATAGCTATAGGGTAGCTCTAAAAACCGGGTTGCGTTAAAATTTTGCAGATTCGCAATTTTGGAGGTGCGATTTTGCAAGTTACCGGCTAACAAAAAGTTAACCGGTAACGCGCAAGGTCACACATACAATTGTGAGCTGCAAATTTTAGCCAAGTTTCCAGTTTTTAGAGGTAGCCTCTATCTTCAGTTGAATTTTTACCGATTCATACGGTTTGAGTTTTCGTGCCTTGCCATCGGCGATGTCGGCGGTGCGACCGTTTAACGATACGTTGCCCGGCTCTATTCCCAGTGCGTAGCTTCCGGCGAGGCAATTTTTCCATTCGACCAACTCCGGCAACTCGGTCGGGTCGTAGGAAAACTCGACACCGATGCCGAGTTTGCGGTTGAACAGTTTAAATTGCCGCATTCCGTCTGAATTTGTCGGAAGCTCATGGAAGAAGCACTCCTCCTCGTAATCGACCGACGGCTCTTCGAGGCGATTCCAGTGGTCGAGATTTCGTTTCGCTTTGTCCGTACGCGGCCGCACCGGGTGATCAGGCATGACAAACTCCAGCTCGGGCGAGGCAAACGGCCAGCCGAAATTGCAGTGATAAAGCAATTGCAGAAAATCTTCACGCGGACTTAGATTGGTAAATGTGTCGGTCAAGGTGATGGAATTATCTTGATATGCGGTTGCTATGGTGCGGTGTAAACGCAAATTTTCGCCAAACATTGTTGCTTCGCGCATAGTCCCGGCAACACTCAAGCGATAGACTCCGTTTTCGTCCAGACCGCGATTTAACGCCAAGTCTTCGGCGGGGTGTGCCGAAGCGCGACCGTGCAACCCGAATTCCCCGTTTGGCACGCCGGAGTTGCGCAACCCCGAGGTGGTGAGCAATCCGCCTTGCCATGCCCGCAACCAACCGTTACCATTCGGGTCAAAATATGCGGGATGGCAATATCCCGCCGGGGTGCGAAACGCCAGCGGAATGCCGTTAAAACGACACTCCACAATATCCATGCCGCGATCAGGAGTTACCGTGAAGCTCAGACCCGAGCCGTTGTCAAACGTCAGTAAACGCATTCCGCGTCCCGCCCCCTCTTCAAGTGTGGTCAGTCGCAGGTCGGCTAATTGCTCCATTGAGGCGAGAAATTGTCGTTCATACGGCGGTGGAAAAGCGGATAAGTTCATTTTTTTATCTTCCGAGATAATGGCTACCTCAAAGTCGGTTTTTAGAGATTTTGCATCAAACATACTTCTGTTTTGTGAATTTTACAAGTTTTTTGTTGTACTGTTTTTTTAATCAGTTGTTGATGTATTCCAAAAATGGTTTATTTTGATTATTTCAAAAACTAAGGATAGTTAGCGAAAAAAATGAAAAAAAATCATTTTAACTCTTGACAAGCCAATTATTTTTTGGTATAATATATACCATAAATGGACTATATATGTATAGAAGCATGGGATGCCCAGGGTGAGAACTACCGCTAAACACATTGTCGCTGTCTTACGGCAACGCCTTGAAACCGGGGGATACGTTGACGCTATGCTGCCGTCGGAGCGGGAGCTTGCCACGGAATTCGGTGTCAATAGAGTCACGGTTCGCCGCGCACTTGATGTGTTGCTTAACGAAGGGTGCTTGTGTCGGCAGCAAAACGGACGCTTGAAGTATTCCAGTACCGATGAGCGGTATATTATAAGGGTCGGATATTTTTATCCGTCCCTCGGATCGTGGGATTACGAAACGCAGTATTTGACTTTGCGTACTCTCTCCTCGGACTTCAAGGTAAAAATCTGCCCGATCTATTACGACTTTTGGAATGACCCCTCTTTTACCGAGGGGTTGAATTCGGTCGATGCCGTGATTTTGCATCCGCGACCGAATATTCCCGATTGGCTGATTCGCAAAATGCAAAACAGCGGTAAACCGATCTGGGTGCTGGGTTACAATTATTCCGGGTATGGCTTTCCGTCGCTGAATTTCTTTCCCGATATGGCGATCAATAAATTATTGGATTATCTCGCCGGAGAAGGGTTTAATGATATTGAGCTGGTCAATATTACGCCGCAAAGCAACGCAGTTGCCAATCGCATCACTTTGTGGGAAGACTTTTTGCGCAACCATGGCGGGAAAGGTCGTTTTTGGGACTTTAGTTTCACCGACGAGCATCTGCTGTTTTGCGAGTTGCGCGACGTTATGCGCAACCGAATTGAAAGGCGGATGATCGACATAAATCGGCTGATTCTTTGCACCACATTCCCCGCTGCTACAGTTTTTATGAGGGCGGCGGCGGATCTCGGATTGTTTGCGGGAAAAGATTATTCCCTCGCCAGTATCGGCAGTGAAGGGCAGGCGGAAATGGTAGTTCCGACTATTACCGCAGTGAATAACGCCGATCCGTACCCTTATTTTCGTCGTTATTTGCAGTGGCTCGTCAGCGGAAAACCGTGGACGAGTGAATTGTTTCAGGAAGCGGGCGATTGCACGTTGATACCCGGAGAATCGATCATTCGTAGAGTGAATAAGCAATAAAGGGTATCTCTAAAAACTGGGTTGCGTTGAAAATTAGCAGATTCATGATTTGGAGGCGCGATTTTGCAAATGTCTGGCTAACATAGAGTTAACCAGACAAGCGCAAGGTTGCGCATACGAATATGAGCTACAATTTTCAGCCAAAGTTCCAGTTTTTAGAGGTGCCCTAAAAGGAAAAGGTGAAAACAGTGAGAAGCATTATCCAAGGAAAGCTGACAAAACTCCAAGCGGACTGTAGACCGTTGTTACTTTTGGGTATTTTGTCGATTGCAACGCAAGTTGCCTATGCCAAACCTTTTGATGTGGCGGTTTTGCACGGCACATTTTCCAACCAATACGGTAAAAATTTGCATAACGATGAATTCGACAATTCCTTGAAGGAATTGGGGTGGCAATTCACTAAATACGCCTCTACCAAAGAAGATCTGTCGAAATTGACCGGTGAACTCAAAAAGTACGACATGGCACTGGTATGCCCGCTGTTTAATTACGGTTATGCAGATCCGTATCTGCCGGTCAAATACGCTCCGGCACTTATGCGGTTTGTCCGTGACGGCGGAGCGTTGGTGCTGACCGATGCGGTTTATGAGTCTCATCTGGCGTGGTTGCCGATTATGGATTCCGGTTTGACCGCCTCGCTGGAAGGGTGCAACAGCCAGATCGATGCTTTTTGCACCGAGCCGGTGTCGCCGTTCAACAACGTGCCGAACATTTTGCGCATCAATCGGACATTTAACCATTATAAATTGCCCAAGAACACCAAATGGGAAATTGTCGCCAGGTGCGGTTCCCATCAGGCACCGGCGGTTCTCGTCAGACGCATTGGGAAAGGTTTCATTTATGTGACGTCGTTCCGCCATCCCAACGTGCAGCTTCTGGAGAATATGCGTGCCAATCTGGAGTTGTCGCGCATGGGATTGCAGGTGGAAAAATTCAACATGTCGGCGTTGAAAGTCGGAGCGGGCGAGATCGAAATGACTCTGAAAAATTTCACGAATTCGCCGGTAGATATACACAGCAAATTCACCGTAATTCCGAAAGACAGCAAAAATTCCCCGATCAATATCGCCAAAGAGATTAAAATCGCGGCAAAAAAAGATACCGCTTTGAGTATTCCGTATGATATTCCGCTGCGCGGCACAGTCAACGCTCAGTTGACGATAACGAGCGGGGAAAACGAAGCCATTCTCTTAAATCGTCAGATTACGCTTCCTGATTTGCTGACCGTCAATCCGCCACGTTACCGTGCTATGGCTCTGGAATCCGATTTGCAGAAAAACGGGCAAATCATCGCGGGAGCAAAAATCGCTCCGTATCGTGAAAAACTCGAAACTTTGCGATTGAAGACCCGCGTGACCACCGCTATTGGTGCAACCGTGGGGCAAGTGGACGAGCGGGCGGTAAAGGAGCTGGAATTCAAATTGCCGTTGAAGACGGGAAAACTCAAAGCCGGAGAGTATACGATTCACTCCGAACTTACCGGTCCCGATGGAGTGTCGGAGAAAAAATCGGCAAAATTCCGGGTGGTTAAGGATTCGGAATGCCCGGTCTTCATCAACGATGACGCGAATATCATTGTAGATGGCAAACCGTTCTTCCCGATCGGGATCTATCACGTGAATCCTTTGGATTATAAGGAAGTTGCCTCGCTCGGACTCAATACGATTCAAGTCTGGAGTTGGGATGGTACGCAAGCTGTTGATTACGCCAAAAAATGCGGTCTATATTCGATTTGGGAACAGAATCACCGTAAAAATACCAAAGTTATCCATGAGAACGTGCCGCTTCTGAAAAACAAGTCCGGTATGTTGTTCTGGTATTCGCTGGACGAACCGTATGAAGCGGACTTCCCGGTGGCGAAGGCGGTGACCGCCGCCTATCATAAAGCCGACGTCGGTCACCCGACCTTTATGGTCAGCTGCCGACCGGAACTCTTTGCCGATCATGCGGAAACCGCCGATATTATGGCGGTGGATCCTTACCCGTACCCGACCCGGCCTTTGACCCTGGTTTCCGATTGGATGGACGGAGCATGGAAGGCGGTCAAAGGCGAACAGCCGGTAATCTGTGTTCCGCAATCTTTCGGTATAGAACCCGTGCCGGAATTCAGGGTGATGACTTATCTCGGATTGGTTCACGAAGCGCGTGGTATTATCTGGTATCCGTGGCAGGAAAACGATAAAGAGGGAATGAAATATAACCCGACACTGAAAAAAGCCTGCCAGCAACTCGTCGGCGAAATCAAAAAACTTGCACCGGCGTTGTTGAATCCGAAAGGACGCAGACCGCTTTTGCTGGCCGACGGCAAAATTCACGCCATGTTCTGCGCCGACCCAGACGGGACAAAGTATCTGTTGCTGGTCAATCCCGAGAAGAAAACCCACCGGGTCAATTTGCAAGATCAGCCGGAACTAAAGAACGCCGGTATCGTGAAAGCGGCATTTGGCAGTCAATCATGGAATCCGCAAAGCGCATTAACAATAAAACCGCTCGAAACCCAAGTTTATATGTGGCAATAAAACAACAACGGCATAGGGAGTAAAAAAATGAAAAGTAGAACAAGTACACATTCATTCACGCTTATTGAGTTGCTCGTGGTGATTGCGATTATCGCAATTCTCGCCGCTATGCTGCTGCCGGCGTTGAATCAGGCGCGTGAAAGAGCCAAGACCGCCGCTTGTACCAGCAATTTGAAGCAAATCGGATTGGCGTATCATTCTTACGCCGCCGATTACAAAGGGATCATAGGTATCCAGCATTACAAGGGAGGGGAACTTATTACGTGGCGGGATTTTTTGCTCAACGGTAGATACCTTTCTTCTGGAGGTGTTACGGTGTGTCCTTCCTATGCGCCGTTTAGCTACAAAGCGGTTGAGGATGATCCCAATTCCGGCTACGGGTATGGTTTTAATCGCCTTTTAAGGTGGAATCAAAGCTATAACAGTGAAAGTCTTTTTGATGCGAATGATTTTCTCTATCTGGTACTTGAGAAGATCCCGGATCCGTCGAATATAATCCTCTTCGCCGATACGGTTGATTGGACCACTCCGGGCAAATACCGCCAATGCTACGAATTTTATATGCACAGCAACTATGGTCAGTATGTGCATATGCGACACAGCAACAGTGCGGTAGCGATGTGTATCGACGGTTCCGCAAGACCGATGGATCGCGGTAAATTGAAAGATTCGCACAAAGCGTTCCGACCGGAAGATACTAAGACATATTGTGTTTATAATCAGTCAGTCAATAACTATTAAAAGGAGGTTGAATATGTTGAATTACAAAATGTTTGAAAGTGCGAAAAAGAAAAGTGAAACCATGAAAAAATTCACGCTCATTGAGCTCCTTGTCGTAATTGCGATTATCGCAATTCTTGCCGCCATGCTGCTGCCGGCGTTGAATCAGGCGCGGGCAAGGGCAACGGCGACAAACTGTACCAACAACTTGAAGCAAATGGGGACGGCTTCGGCGCAATACGGCTCGGATTACTATGGGTATTTCCCTCCGAACGTGCGAAATGCCGGCAAAGAGGGGAAATATATGAATTACCTCGCCTACTATTTGGGCGGTCCGGCTTATGCGGACACTCCCGACAGCGGTCTGGTCGACTGGTTGCCGAAGACGATGCAATGTCCGGCCACAAGCGTGCCGGAACGGGCGGTATACGCGGCCTCATATTCCGCTTATCCAACCAAATGCACGGCACTTGCGATATACAAACTCCCCGGCAGAATGTTCATACACGATATGTCACAGAGGACTACTCCTGCGGCAATGATCGTGGCGGCAGATGCGATTTTTGGAACAAGCACCAGCTATGACAATTATCAAATACTGGCGGCATGGATCGATAATTCCAACAAATGGTTC
Organism: Victivallales bacterium; assembly: GCA_031261965.1. Classification (GTDB taxonomy): domain Bacteria; phylum Verrucomicrobiota; class Lentisphaeria; order Victivallales; family Victivallaceae; genus Victivallis. The sequence continues at coordinate 9,057 of JAISIP010000085.1, forward strand.
GGTTACGTACATAACAAACGGGGAAACTCTATGTTTATTGACGGTCACGTCGAAGCTCTGTCTGTAGCTGAAAGTTTCATGAAGCCCGAAAAATTGATCATGTTTTATGCCAACGATACAAACAGAATACAAGGATACCGTATCCGGTGTGGCAGATATTCGACCACGGAATATATCAACTGATAAGCCGTCCAAATGGAGCCAATTATGTTTAAAAGATTTTTAATTGGAACACTCGTTGCGGCAACTGCCGTGACATGGGCTGCGGACGACATCATCGTTAATTTGGCACTGAAGGCAAAAGCCACCGTCAGCAGTCAAGAGAACGATTCATTAGTCGCCGCCAATGCCACGGACGGCAATTACTATAGCCGCTGGAGTTCCCAACGCAGCGATCCGCAGTGGATCATGCTTGATTTGGATAAACCGAAAACTTTTGCCTGCGTTGTTCTATTTTGGGAAACCGCTTACAGCGCGGAGTATAAACTCGAAATCTCCGACGACGGCAAGAGCTGGAAAACAGTTTATGAACAGAAAAAGGGGCAGGGGAAAATCGAAGACATTTATTTGAAAAAAAGTGTAACTGCCCGTTATTTTCGTGTGTACAGCGAGAAACGTGGTACGGGATACGGGGTTTCATTGAGAGAAATTCAACTTTTTGCCAGATAACGGGTTTTGATATGGAAACCGTTGTCATGATTAAGGAAAGAGGTATGGACAAAAAAAATCTGCGGATAATGTTGCTCGCCGTTGCAATAATTGGCAGTGCTTGGGCGGAAGATGCCGAACCGGTCAATTTGGCACTGGGTGCTAAAGCGAAGGCGTCCACTACGGAAGTCGGCAAGCCCGATTTTGTGGCGGACGGCAAACTTGATACCCGCTGGGGATCTCACCTCAACGTTGATCCTTCCTGGATTGCACTTGATTTGGGTACGCCAAAGACATTCAAGACGGTTCGATTGTACTGGAAAACGGCCTATGCTACGGAATACGACCTTGAGTCGTCCGAAGACGGCAAAACCTGGACGAAGTTTTATGAGCAAAAAGATGGTAACGGCAACTTGGAAAACATCACGTTGGAAAAGCCGGTGACCACCCGCTATTTTCGCTTCTTCGGTAAAAAACGGGGAACCAAGTTTGGATACGCCTTTCGGGAAATCCAACTGTTTGCGGAATAATGAGGTTTTACAAAACCCATTATCACTACTAATAATAAAGGAAAAGAAACATGAACAAGAAAAATCTGTGGATAATGTTGCTCGCGGTTGCAATGATAGGCTGTGTCTGGGCGGAAGATGCCGACCCGGTCAATTTGGCACTGGGAGCTAAAGGAACGGCCTCTACGTCTGAAGTCGGCAAGCCCGATTTTGTGGCGGACGGCAAACTTGATACCCGCTGGGGATCTCACCACAATGTTGATCCTTCCTGGATTGCACTTGATTTGGGTACGGCAAAGACATTCAAGACGGTTCGGTTGTACTGGGAATCGGCCTATGGCAGTGAATACGATCTTGAGTCGTCCGAAGACGGCAAAACATGGAAGAAGTTTTATGAGCAAAAAGAGGGTACCGGCAAGCTGGAAAACATCACGCTGGACGCGCCGGTGACCACCCGCTATTTTCGCTTCTTCGGTAAAAAACGGGGAACTCCGTGGGGGTACTCCCTGTGGGAAATCCAGCTTTTTGCCGAATAATCGACTAAGTATCGTTTTCGCTTATTAGTTGATAAGCTCTTAGTTCCATGCGCAACCCAAGGTATCGTTGACTTTGAAAAAAATATTCCTAATCGTTCTTTTTCTTCTGATTGCGGCGATGGTATACACCGAATTAAGTCAGTATGAAAATGCTCCGCCGTATCCTGTTCTCTCCTGGAAAACCGGAATTTGCCCGGAGCGTTATGTTCAAGTGGAACTGTTCCGCCAGTGGCTGAAAAAAGAGGGATATGTGGATAAAGACGGAAATCCGCTTTTTGACATCAAGCTGGAAGCCGAAAGCATTCAAAGTACGATGATTCAGGCGGTTTCCGGCGTAGGTGCGGATATTCTCGACCGGGTTCCGACCGAAGCTTATGCGGCGATGGGAATACTGGAAGACATTACCGATTTCGCCAATGCCAACGGCATGGGTGTCGCCGATACTTATCCCGCAGTGGAGAGTTTGGTCTGCTTAAATGGTCGCCAGTATTCCTATCCGTGCAATCTGGCGGTATATGTGTTGTGGAGCAATGTCAAACTGTTTCGCAAACTCGGCATGGAAGTCCCGCCAAAAACGTGGACGCCGGAAGAGTTTGAGCGGATCGGCAAGGAATTCACCAAGCGTGCGAACAAAGGTTTGGATCGGCAGAAAGTTTTTTTCTGCACCTGGACTCCGATGGTTAACCAGATCGCCCGCAGTCGCGGTAAGGATGTCTATAATGAGACTCTGACCGCCGCCAACGTTGACAATCAGGTTTTTGCCGATGCGCTGAAGTTGCACTACAAA
>JAISIP010000090.1 GCA_031261965.1 Victivallales bacterium
GCAAACGCTACCCCGTCTGAAGTGGCGATTTCAACTGTGTCGCCCCGTTTGAATGCACCTGAAACCGATTTTACGCCGGAGGGCAACAGACTTTTGCCGTGTGCCTTGAGTGCCTTTTCCGCCCCGGCATCAACCATAAGCGTGCCGGATACCCGGCTGAAAAAGCTGATCCAACGCTTGCGTCCGGGTATTCGTCGCGTCCGCGGCAAAAACACCGTGCCGACATCTTTCCCGGCGATAATTCTGGCAATCGCCCCTTTTTCTCGACCGTCGGCAATCCAGAGATACTCCCCGGCGGCGGTCACGATTTCGGCGGCGTGCAATTTTGAACTCATTCCTCCGATTGAGAACTCCGAATTGTCGGTTCCGCCCGCCATGGCGCGAATTGATTCGGAGAGCTCTTTTACCACCGAAATACGCTCACCCAAGCTCCCGTCGGCTTTGCGTTCCCGCAACCCCTGTTCGGTGGTGAGAATCACGGTCAACGGAGATGCGGTGAGCGAAGCGAGCATTCCGGCGAGCGTATCATTATCGCCGAACTTCAGCTCACTGACCGACACCGAGTCATTTTCGTTTACAATCGGCAAGACTCCCGCGTCCCACAACGCGCCGATGCAATTCATCACGTTCAAATAACGTTCGCGATTGCGTAAATCACCGGCGGTCAACAATAGTTGCGCGGTACGAAAACCCCGTTTACGGCATTCGGCATCGTAAATCGCCATAAGCCGACTTTGCCCGATCGCCGCCAACGCCTGTACTTGAGCCAACTCTTTGGGGCGTTTGGTTATTTCCAGGGCACGCATACCCATGCCGACCGCTCCGGAGGTCACCAAAAGCACCCTTCGACCGTCCTTGCGCAACAGATCGATGCCGGAAACCAGCTCGGCGATCGCCGCCTCGTTTGACAACAGCCGAGTACCTGCCTTGACCACCACCTGGCGGGCGTTTTTAAGCAGTTCGCGTCTGATTGCTATATTATTATCGTTCATAAAAATTCCCGTTACAAACTTGAGGTAGTCATAATATACACCCTCAGTAGACGACTTTCAACAGTCGATACCGCCCGCTTTCGGCGACCGGGACAAATTGAAGTTTGCCGATTTTGACCAGTTCGAGCAAACGCAAAGTCAACGCCTCGTTTTCGTTGTCGAACTCCGAAATCGGGTCGGGATTGCGTTTGGACTCCCCGCCGATTAAAATGGCGATATAGTCTATCTTATTTTGGCGCAACTGATCGTACACCGCGCTGGCGGAGTCGGGTATCGGAGTAAAAAACTTCTCCTGAAAAAACGGCGTAGCAAGAACATAATCACGGGGAATATAAAGTCCGCGCCGGTCGAAAACCAGCATAATTTTCGATTGAGCCGGGGTCGCCTTTGCGATAAAGTCAAGCAGATTCATATACTCCCGCTCACGTGAGCCGAAACGGACAAACTCCTCAGGAGTTTTTCGCCCCGCTTCCAACGAACGCCAGGCATAATAAAAATTTTTCCCCATTCCGGTTTGAAACGACAGCAACGTCGTCGCCGCAATCGCGCCGAGCAACCATTTGCGCTGACATCGGGGGTAAAAGAACAACGCCGAACCACCCCAGAACAGCACTAAAAAGTAGCCCGGCAACAAAAAGCGCGTCTGTTGCGAACTTAAACACCAAAAAATATAACCCAAAAATCCGCCCAAAATCGCCCACCCGAATGGCAGCATACGACGAAAATTGCGGCGTGCCGCATAATACCACCCAACCGCGCCGATAACAATCAGCAACGGAAACTGCCAGCCCAAAAGATAGCCGTCGTAAATCTCCATTCTATAAGCAGCGACTATCCACGAAGTAAATACGCTCGCCACCCCGGTTAACCCGAAACGGTCGGTGCCGAGCAGAGAGTGATAAAGCTCCACCGCCGCCGCCGGAGTTGCCGGGTCAAGCAGGGCCGAGCCAAACGGGTAAAACGGATTCCCGGTCGACTGGTACGCTCTCAGGTAAAAAGGTGTGACTGCAAACAACCCGGCAAAGGCAAAGTAGAACAACACCAACCCGGTGCGTCGGCGCGGAACACGATCAAACGCAAGCACGCAAAAAAAGAGTCCGGCAAGTGCCAAAGCCGCCGCTCCCCCGGTGAGCTTTACCGCCACTGCCATACCGGCAAAGAACCCGGTCAAAATGGCAAGTTTGCCAAGTCCGGAGCGAAACAGCCGAATCGCCTCCGCTCCGGCAAGCAAATTAAGCAGGATAAACGACTCAAGATAGACCTCGGGGCTCATCCCCCCGGTCAGGGGCGAGAGCATAAACGCCGCGACTAATATCAGAGCCGGAATCCGCCCGAAACGGCGCAACAGGAGATAAATCCACGGTAGAATCAAGAGATAACTGCCGAGAGTTAACATGCGCGGGAAATTCAGACCGCCAAGCTTAACGCCCCAAAGCATCAAAAAGTGCGGCATCGACGACAACGCCGAGTAGGGATTGTCCGCCAGCACGGCGGTAGAACCTTGCCTTAAATAACGGTACACCAAAGAGACCTGATAGGACTGCTCGTCCCACGAATAGGGCGGGAGAAACGCCGGAGCGATGACAATCGCGCCAAGCAGGAGAACCACACTCCAGAGAATCCACTCTTCGCGATGAAATTTTCGCATCTGCCCGGTTAGGGAATAGACCCCGTAAACGGCGGGCAAAGCGACAACGCCATACAGCACCTCAGGCGGAAGAGAAATGACCGCACAGTCACCGAGTCTGAAAATAATCGATAGCAGATCCAACCCCAAAATAAGCGACAAAAAACCGAATCCGCCCCGATTTGAGTTCGCCTTAAGCTGCTTTAGCAGCGCAAAACCGATGCCGTAAGAGGTGAACAGCAAAATTATAAACGCCCCAAGCGGCTCATACCACGCACCTTGCATCGACGTAATTAGTTCATGCAAATTCATTGGCGAATCCTTTGCAAAAAATTTCGCAATTGCAGCGGGCTGTCGTCCAGCTCCTGATTTTGCATAAGATAAATAAATTCGTGCGGGCGGACATCTTTGCTTTTGAGTAAACTTGTACACCTGTTTTGCAAAGCGTCAGCCTCCTGTCTTCGACCCAATTCGCGCAACACCGACTGCCAAAGAAAGAGGTTAACTGCACTTCGGGGGAAGTTAAGCGACTCTTGCTCAAAAAACGGCAAAGACTCCTGTAATTTCCCTTGGGCGGCAAGCGAGCGGGCCAGCCGCCCGGCACTGTGGGAATAAGAGGACAAACGCAATTGGGTGTTGATTTGACGCAACGCCGTTTCGGCGTTGGCGGGATTTTTAAAATTAAAGAGTTCGACTGCGGCAAGAGTGTACAAATTTTCCGCCGTCGGAAGAATCGAGACGCTTTGTTGCAACTCCTTATGCGCCTCAAGAATATCACCGTCAAGCAACGCCAATTTGCCGTTTCGGCAATGCCAGGAACTTGACAGATTCAAAATCAGCAGCCCAAACGCGGCAATAAAGAATCCCCCCGCAAGCAGCCGGTTACAACGACCGACCGGGTAATCCTTCTTTTGCGGAATGCCGACTCCGAGCAAAACCCCCGTCAGCAACAAAAATATTCCGCCGGAAAGCGGAGTTTGCAGCAAGACATCGACTTCGCCATGCAAAAACAGCACGCTCCACGCCCAAAGCGCCAAGAGTATACGCTCATCGGAGCAGCGGCGCAAGATCGCGGCGCGAATTCCGGCGCAGGCGATCAAGATAAACCACACCACCCCAACGACCCCAAAGCTGCACCACAAATAGAGCAACTCGTTATGCGCATGGGGATGGCGGTCGGTCGCATAGTCTGAGTCGTAGTAACTCTCCGGTAAAAAGTGGGGGATCTCTCCCTCGAAACGATCAGGGGCAACCCCGCACCAGAAGTTACTTTCGCCCAGCTTAATCGCCCCTTCGTATAACATCAGGCGGTTTTCTCCCGGCAAGTGCCGGGAAAAATCGCCGGAACGCACCCCGTAATACACCACCGCGCCAAGAGCGATAGACAGAATAATTGCGAATCGGGCAATCCATGGGCGGATTTTCGGCTTCCGATGCAAATACGCGGCAAAAACAAGCCACAGAGTGGCGATTATACAGCTGATCAACGTTCCGCGGGAGGCGTACTGCCCGCCCCAGACAAATTGCCCGACGCCCACAAATAGAGCGATAATCGCCCCGACCGATACGCGGTAACGGCGAAACGGCAAAAAGAAGACCAATGCGGGGGCGGAAACGGCGAGCAAACTCCAATTCCAGTTCCAATTCCCCGCCAAACCTACGGCGAATTTACCCATGCTCCATTCGCGCAACGTAATACCCGAACTCAGCAAAAACAGAATCAAAAAAAAGAGCGGCAACATTCGACGCAAATCACGTGCGAGCAATAAGCCCGACAATGGAAGAATAAAAATGGCAATGGCGTAAAAAAACGCCGAGAGATTCCTGCCGTATAAAAACTGCTGAACAAGGGAAAGAATCACCCCGAACCCGGCAACAACGGCAAAGATCCGCAAAAATCGCGAAGACCTGCTCAAAACAGATAGCTTCCCGGCATCGCCCCCCAAAACTCCCAAGGCGAGCAGACCATAAAGCGCGAAATTCACGCCAACAACTTCACCGAAAAGCGGAATCTCACCAAAAAACAACTTGCCGAATGCCAAGGGCAGAGCAAACGGCGAAGCAAAAAGCAAAACAACTGCCGTTAAACGGGCTGTTAATTTTTTACAATCGTTATATTCAAACATAGCGAATAAAAACTACCGCTAAAAAAAAGGAGGCGTTGCCGCCTCCTTTTTGGTCTCAAATCAGACAACTACAATTAGAACGCAGTCGTCTTATTCGGCTCGATAGTGAGGGTATAGCCGCGATTCGACAAGCTGTACCAACGGCTGGTGTTGAACCCATTGGCGTTGCCGCCGAGGAACAGGATGTTGCCGTAATCGGTATGGTTCGAGGTGGCACCGCTGTTACGATTAGTGACACTATCGGTATTAGCCATATCCGCCGAAACCGCAGAGTCGGAACGACCGAACTTGGCGGAGTCACCCATCATCATGCCGCCGCAGAACGCATAGTCGGTGTTGGTGCTGTCAAGCGCGCCGTTACCGGTCTGGGCGGAGGTGGTGGTGGACGGGCAGAGATAGATGGTGTAGTCGGTCAAAAGACCGGTCACACGCAGCTCTTCCAAGCCTTCGGCATATTGTTTTTCCGGCAGACGGCTGTCATAATCGCCGGAATACTGCGCCAACGAAAGACCGATCTGCTTCATATTGCTGGTGCAGGAAATACGACGGGCACGTTCACGCGCCTGATTCAACGCCGGCAACAGCATTCCCGCCAGGATCGCGATGATCGCGATAACCACGAGAAGTTCGATAAGGGTAAACCCACGACTCTTTTTCATTTCTATCTCCTTTTGATTGATTTCGGATTCCGTTTCCGCCTTTGAAATGCCAATAATTTAAAAGCGAACCCGTATACGTTGCTTATATTATAGCAAAAAAATAGCCAAAAAGCAAGAGGGTTTGCATTTTTTTTTGAAAAATCAACTTAAAAACAGCCCAAAACCCCACAAAACAACCCTAAGTGCGTTCATTTTCAATGCAATGTAGTTTTTAGAGATACCCTATTAGAAAAAAAGTTGAAGTTTCATTTTTCCGTATTATAGTAATACATACGCCTTTATTTTTCACATTTCCGCAAAATGGACAAAATGAATTTAACAGACGACGAAAACGTTATAAAGCCGACTCCCGGCGAAGTTATTCCGACGGTGACGGAATCCGGCGATTTCGCGGATTCTCTCTCCATTTATCTCAAGCAGATCGGTAAACTGCCGCCCCTGCCCCCTGAGCAACAGGAGGAGTTGGTGCGTCAAATCGACGCGGTCACTTCACAAATGCGGCAAAAACTTCACGCGTTCGGATTTGTCACGCTGGAACATTTGCGTCTGATCGATGAGTGTTTAAATTCCAATGCCGCCCCCGGCGACTATTTTCAACCCTCGTCACTGCACAAAAAAGAGCTTTCCGCCGGAGAATTGCTCCATTTGCTTGCCGCGTGGCGCGATAAACTCGCCAAAGACTACGAAGCGCTCCAAACGGCGTTCAAAGCAAAAACCGCGGATTACCCGCTCCGCCGCAAAGAGCTGATAGCCACGCTCTCAAGATTCGATGTTTCCGGCGATCAGATCGGAGAGTACTTTCAAATTATCATCGATTGGGTCAAAGTACTTCAGCCGGGCATAAATCTTGACGATACAATTCAATTCAATCCGGGCGAGGTAAACGCTCAACGTTTGTCGATGCTTGAAGACCGGTTTTTGATGACTTTGGAGGAGTTCACCGATAATATCCGCGAACTGCTCGATATTAACGGGCAATTGCAAGACCTGCACCAAAAGATGATTGAGACAAATTTGCGCCTGGTTATCAGCATCGCCCAACGTTATCGCAACCGGGGATTGCCGTTCAACGACCTGATTCAGGAGGGCAACCTCGGACTTTTGCGGGCGTTGGAAAAATTTGACTTCAGGCTCGGAAACAAGTTTTCAACTTACGCCAGCTGGTGGATCAAACACAATATCTCGCGCTCGATCGCGGAGCAATCGCGGGTTATCCGCATTCCGGCGCATATGGTACACGCGATAAACACCATGATCGGGGCGGAGCAGCGTTTTGTCCAGATCAACGGCCGCGAGCCGGAGATTGAGGAGCTGGCCGCCATGCTCGAAATGCCGGTACCGCGGGTAAGCGCGATTAAAAAGATGTCGTGCCAGACGATTTCTTTGCACGCGCCTATCGCCAACTCCGATGACGGCGCGATGCTGGAAGATTTGATCGCCGACGACAACTCCGCCAACCCGGCACGCGACTTTGCCCGAAACATACTCTACGAAAAACTCTATGAGATGTTGTGTACTTTGCCGGAACGCGATCAGCAGATCATTATTTTGCGTTTCGGTTTGTTCGGGCAACCGTGCCTGCCGCTGGTCGATATCAGCAAACGATTTAATTTGACACGTGAACGGGTTCGGCAAATCGAAGCGAAAATCATCACAAATTTGCGAACTCCCGCCAAACTGAAGTTCCTCGACGGTTGCGTCCAAACCGAATGACCTGTCTTGTCACCCAGCAATCTACAGAGCTAATTGCAAAACTACTTTTTTGACATGATTTTGACGGTACTATTGAGAAATTTTTGTTCTTTGGTAAGCTTCAAAGCGTAGCAGCACTACGTAAAAAAGCGAGTCAAAGAAGCAAAAAAAATCAATAGAACTCAAAAGCGAACCAAAATAGTTTGTAATTAGCTCTACAATTCTGAAGCCATGAAAAAGACTGTCAAAAAAAACTCCGCACCTTGTATAAGATGCGGAGTTTTGTTTGCAGTATGAGAAAAGGCGAGAGCCTTTTCCCATGTAACTTACAGATCGCCGACGTAACGGAACACCAGAATGCTGCCCGGATTTTTCATCACAGTAGTCGGGACAAGCGCGTCGTCGCGACCGCTGCCGCCATTGTCGGTGATCACAAAGAGCCGACGCCCCTCAGGGTCGATCGCCAAACTGCGATAACGGTTTTCGGAACGGAAGAACCGACCGACATCGCCCTGCAACTGCTTGCCGCTTTGTCCGAGCTTGGCGACATAGACCGAGCCGTTCTTAAGCGAGGTCATCATCAGCGAATTGCGCCAAAACGGAACTACGCCTTTTTCGGGATAATACAGTACGCTTGATGCGCCGACCGTCGGCCAGCAGACATAGTCAAGACCGTCTCCGGCATTGCGGGCATCGCTGAAGTTGAACCCCATCGGAACCGTGTAAAACGTCTTGAGCGGCTCTTTGAAGTTCGGCGCGTTCCAGGACGTTTCCTTTTGCTGCGGGACTCCGGCGGGAATCACGTTGGCATCCCACTTGAGATTTTTGCAGTCCGCCGCCGCCGAATAGTTGGCATAAACATAGCCGTGATCGTCGCGGAATCCGGCGACGTGCGGCCAGCCGTAGTTGCCGCCGCTCTCAAGCAAGTTGAGTTCGTCGTCCGACGACGGACCCTGCTCGCTGGAATACAAAAGCCCGGTCGGACCGAACGCCAACCCCTGCGGATTGCGATGCCCGTAGGTAAACACATGGCTACGCACGCCGCTCAACACCGGGTTGTCGGCAGGAATCGAACCATCGGGGTTAAGCCGCAACACTTTGCCGACATAGGCGGTCCAATCTTTTTTCGCCACTTCGACCGTAGTTGGCAGCCGCTGCGCTTCGATCGGCAAACAGGCGTTCAGGAACTGGTTGTGACCCATCTCGCCCTTGGAGAGATAGAGTTTTTTGTCCGGCCCGAAGATAAGTCTGCCACCATTGTGGTCACTGCCGGCGGGAATGCCGTCGATAATGATCTGAGGATCGCCCATGGTCTGGGTTTTGAGGTTATAGGTGTAACGGGCGATGCGTGCAAGCCGTTGACCGTTGACGCGATGAGTGTAAAACACATAAATATAGTCGTCACCGCCCTTGAGCATATCCGGGGAAAGTGCGAAACCGAGGACTCCCTCATGCGGGGTTTTGGGATCGGGGTACGCTTCGTCGATAGTTCCGACCAGCTTCTTTTCGCCGGTTTCGGGGTTGATGCGGGTAATACGTTTGCCGGAACGCTCCGACACCCACAAATAGTCGTCCGGTCCCCAGACGATGTTCCACGGATTTTCCAGATCTGTGGTCAGAACGTAGCCCTGGAACGGATTCAGAGCAAGTTTCTCAAACTTGCAATCCTTCGAGCCAATACACCCCGCCAGGCAGAGTGCGACCAAAAGACCGCCTACGATTGATGTTCTTTTTAACATAATGCATTTCTCCTTCTTTCGATTAGTCCGCATGTAAAAGCGGAACAATACACAGGAATCTCTAAAAATCATCACCTTGAAAATTACGTATCGCGCAACAACAAAAGCGTAAATTTGTAAACATTTGGCTATTATTGGCTTAACCAATTTGCACACAAAAGCACACTTCTAAGAGTGCGTAACTGCGGTTTTTTAGGCAAGGTTATGAAATTTAGCGATCCCCCTCATCTTAATCGACTTCTTTATCCCTCTCTCAAAACTAATTTAACCCCCGGAAAAACGAAAGTCAAGTCTTTTGTCAATAAAAAAAGAAAAATTATTATCCTCTTGATTTAAGCAACTTAACCATGTATATTAGTCTTCGCTAATTTACAAAAAACGGAGCGTGATTTATGTTCGATATTGTTGAAAACTTTTTGTTTGAGTTTTGGAATATTTCCTGCCTGATGGCACCGTGGTTGCTGTTCGGCTTTTTAATCGGCGGAGTGATCGCGGTGTTCATTCCCGATGCGTTCATCAAAAAGCACCTCGGCGGCAAAGGTTTTGCAGGAATTATAAAAGCGTCGTTGATCGGAGTACCCCTGCCGCTATGTTCGTGCGGAGTAATTCCGGTGGCGGCGACGCTCAAACGGCAAGGCGCCGGCGGCGGAACTATCGCGTCGTTTATCACCTCCACGCCGCAGATCGGGTTCTCCAGTTTTATCCCGGCATGGCAACTAATCGGCGCGCCGCTGGCGGTCATCAAGGCGGTATTCGCCTTTGTGACCGGCACGCTGGTCGGAGTCCTGATCAATATCTTTTGCCCGGCAACGGTAATACCACGTGTGGAGTCACCTGACCGGGACGGGCAACCCGAAAATTCTCCCTATAGCAACAAGCTTGTCGCCATGTTAAAATACGCGTTCGGCACGCTAATGGGAGATGTAGGGGGTACTCTGATGTTCGGCTTGGCGATTTCTGCTCTGATCGGGGCATTGTTGCCGGCGGATTTTGCCGCCAGATACGCCGCAAATACCATGTTAGTAGTTCCGGTTATGATTTTGGTCAGTTTACCGATGTATGTATGCACCAATGCCGCCATACCGATTGCCGCGACATTGTTGATGAAGGGTTTCACGCCGGGAGCTGCTCTGGCGTTTCTGATCGCCGGGCCGTCATGCAGTGCGCCGATGATCGCCGCTTTTTGGAAATTGCTCGGTCGCCGCGCCGCATTCGTATATATCGCGCTGATGATGACCGCCACGCTGATGGTTTGCTGGGGTGTCGATTACTTCCATAGCGCGATTCCGGGGTTGAAAGAACATACTATGGCGCATCACGACTCCAGAAGCTGGGTCGAAATCACCTGCGCGATACTGATGTTTGTTATTTTGATTTATAACTTTATCGCTCCTTATTGTCGAAAATCGAAAGAAACATTGACCGCCGGGGACGGGCAAATCCTGCTTCAAGTCGATGATATGACTTGCACTCACTGTTTGCAATCGGTCACAGGCACGGTCAACTCGTTGCATGGTGTCCGCTTGCTGAAAGCCGACATCGCCGGGCGAAAAATTCTTTTGGAAGCTCCGCAGGAGTCCCGCAGTGCGATCATCGAACTATTGCGAAAATCCGGGTTCAACGCGCATTAGCTCACTATTTTGACCCATATAGCTTGCGGGTATCTCTATATAACTGCCCAGTCGGAGGGTTTGGTCGAGGTGATGGTCTTTAACGAAATGCCGTATGCGTTCTGAAATGCGGTACTGCTACCTCGTTTTTTACCCCATTTGATTTCATAAGGTTGAAGGCTTCCGCCTTGTTTAATTACCAGATCGACTTCCGCTCTGTCCTTGTTTCTCCAAAAATAGAGTTCCACAGGATTCAAAGAGAGCCAATTTCGTTTGGCAATTTCCGAAATCAGGTAGTTTTCAAAAAGACTGCCAATATCCGGGCGATTTTCATTGAGGTCAAAGGTATTCAAAAGTGCATTGCGAATGCCGGTATCCCAAAAGAAAATCTTCTTGCTCTTGACAATTTCCTTGCGGGGATTAGTACTGTATGCAGGAAGCCGGAAAATGACAAATGTTTCTTCCAGTAAGTCCAAATATCGGTCAATTGTAACTCTCGACATGCCGAGTTGCTGCGATAACTCGTTGGTGGAAACTTCAGAACCGACCTGATGGGCAAGCAAGGTGAGCAGTCGCCGTAACAGATCCGGCGTCCTAACCAAACCGGCTTGCAGAATATCTTTCCAAAGGTAATCGCCGGAAAGTTCACGCAATAATGCGATTTTATCATCAGAAGTCACCACCTCGGGATAACTGCCGAACACCATTGATTTCAATAGGAATACTCGAAACTGCAAAGCAAAATGCTCTTCGATGACCGACAAAGTATATTCCTGGCGATACCAGTTTTCCGCTTGCAGCGATTCTGACATTGTCAGCGGGGGCAACTGGATTTTTCGATTGCGCCCGGTCAAACTTTCCGATGCCTGAGAGAGCAAATTCAAACTGGAAGAGCCGAGCAAAACGAACTTTACCGGCAATTTTGAATCATACCATCCCTTAACAATCTGGGCAGTCTCCGGCAATCGCTGGGCTTCATCAATTACCAGCACTTCTGGAAAGTCCAATGATTTCATGCCGTCAATCGGAGGCAACACCGAAGCGGCTTTGAATCGGACAACATCGAAGGGAATATCAAAGTTCAATATTACTGTTTTTCGTTCTTTCAAAGCTTCGGAAACTAACGTTGTTTTACCAACTTGACGGGCGCCGATTACAATAGCAATTTTCCCGCTTTCAACGATCCGCAAAAATTCCGGCAATGCTGTTCTGTCAATGATCATTTTCTCGATACTCCTATTTTTGCCACCTTACATTGCAATATATACCATATTTTTGCAAAGTCAACTATACAAAAATTGGATATAAGGAATATTCCCAAAAAAAATCCGCCAAGCCTAAAAGGCTTGACGGACAATAAATTAAAAAATGGTCGGGGTGAGAGGATTTGAACCTCCGGCCTCTGCGTCCCGAACGCAGCGCTCTAGCCAGACTGAGCCACACCCCGTGCAATGTGTTCAATAATATAAACCAGCAACAAACAAAATGCAAGCAACAAAATAGCGATTTTTAGCCAAGTTTCCAGTTTTTAAAGGTAGCCTTGAACTCAAAAGCGAATCAAAACAGTTTTGCAATTAGCTCTTCAGCTTGCTTTTATCGGGATTCACGCCTCTTTTTTCAGAGAAATCACCACTTTTTTGTAGGCACCCTCGCCCAAAGACTCGGTGGTCAGCTCCGAATCTTCCTTGAGCGTCACATGAATAATGCGGCGATCGTGTGCATTCATCTCCGGCAACGTCACCGGCTCACCCCAACGCTTCACCTCTTTGGCGGCATCAAGAGCCTGCAACTCCAGCTGTTCCTTGGTGCTTTCACGCTCTTCGCCGCGGGGACGGCGTTCGCGACGCTCCCGCGACGGACGCTCGCGGCGTTCTTCGGATCTTCCGGCGCGATCATCGTCATCGCCGTCGAAATCAGGACGCGTTCCCCGTTCGCCCCGGGCATAGCCATCGATGTCCAGCATGACGTGCGGAAAATCTTTGTCGTCTTTAAACATGATTCTATTTAGCAAAAGTTGCAAACTTTCAAGCGTCTGCCCTTTGCGTCCGATAATCCGCCCCGCGTCTTCCGAATTGATTTTTACGCCGATACGGGTGCCTTTTTCTTCGACTCTGAGATCTGCCGACAACCCGAGGTAATCAAACATGGTATTGAGGGTGGTGACAATCCGTTTCTCGCGTTCTTCGAATTTAACGTTTTCCGACATGGTTTATTTCCTTTTTTTAAGGCTGCTTGGCTACTTGCCGGATACTCCAGCCGGCTTCGCCGCATGATCGTTATAATGACGCCTTTGCAGACGCATCTGAATTATACTAAAGAAGTTACTGACACTCCAGTAGAGTGTCAAACCCGATGGCAAATCATATAAGAACAAAAGCATGATCACAGGCATCATCAGCATCATTTTCTTTTGCATCGGATCGGCCGACATCGGAGTCATATGCTGCTGTACAACCATCAAGCCGGTCATAATCAACACCAACGGGTTGATCGGCAAATCGAAGAAATAGAGCGGAATTGTCGCAACCGTATCGGCAGCCGCAAGATCGCTTGCCCAGAGGAACGGGACTTGACGAAGTTCCACCGCGCCGTCCAGCGTT
This sequence comes from Victivallales bacterium, assembly GCA_031261965.1. Taxonomy (GTDB): domain Bacteria; phylum Verrucomicrobiota; class Lentisphaeria; order Victivallales; family Victivallaceae; genus Victivallis. Next base: position 13,046 of record JAISIP010000090.1, read on the forward strand.
GCGTACAACGCGAAAAATACCGGGATTTGCAACAAAATCGGCAGACAGCCGCCGAGCGGGTTGGCTCCTTCCGCCCGTTGCAATTCCTGCATTTTGGTGTACTGAAGCTGGGTGTTGTCTTTATACTTTTCGCGAATCTCTTTCATCTTGGGCTGGAGAGCTTGCATTTTGCGCATCGACGCATTAGCCTTTGCAGTAACCGGGTAGAAGAGAGTTCGCACCATCAGCGTTAAAATAATAATCGCCACTCCGTAAGAGCCGATCACCCCGTGCAAGGCGACCAACACCCAAAGCAACAGCCGAGCGAGATAATCCAACGGACCCCACGCCAAATGCATCACCCGTGCGGTTGATCCGTCGAAATTCTTGAGCAGTGAAATGACTTTCGGACCGTAATAAGCGCGAAAATTGAAACTCCTGGTCTCGTTCGGCGACAGCGTGAAGTTCGGATACTGCGCTCCGACCTCGGCGATGACGTGCTGTTCTTTTAGTCCGCAATACCAAAAACGGTTCTGATAGAGGACAAACGGCTGCTCCGCCGTTAAAATCGCGCTGAAATACTTGTTGCCGACTCCTGCCCACGCAACCTTGGGCGACGGAGCGAGAAAAAAGTCCTCATTTTCCGCCTTGTCCCCCGCCTTGATGTCGATATATTTGCCGTTGTCGGTCAGAAGATCCATGCGGTGAGAGGGAATCCGCACCGCGTCACCGGAATACATCGCCCACGGCGCCAAATCCCCGCCGTTTACCGTCAACGCCGGGAAAAGCAACCCTTTTTTACCCGAATTCTGAAGCGCAACTTGGCAATGCACCTGATAATCTCCGGCAAGTTGCCAGATTTGTGTCAGTCGAAACTCTTCCCCGTTGGCAGTACGCAAAAGGCGACTTAAGGTGTAACTCCGGGTCGATTGGTCTACTTTGTCGGTTTCAATTTTCAGCACCTCCCACTTTGAGGTGCGGTCAAATACCGAAAACGCTCCAATCCCGGTCAAATCAGGATAAAGATCGATCGGGTGCTGCCCGGTGGCATCGAGGTATTTGGGGAAACTAATCCGGCTGATTTTGCCGGATTCGGGTTGAAACGTCAAACTCATTTCGCCGTTTTGCAAAACCCGGAACGGCTCTGCCGGCGGATTCTCCGCCGTCCAAACCGCGATCGACACATCTTTTTCGCGATCGGGCGGAATCAGCCCGAAAGAGCGGGCAAGCGGACGACCGGTGATCAAAATCACCGCGCATATTACGATAAAAGTTATCGTATCTTTATTTAATTTCACTGCTGTAAACCTGCCTATAAGAGTATAAAACAATAAACCTGCCACTCAACTGCGATTGCCCGATTTCAGTCTGCCTCAAAGAACTATACCGAGGAGTCTTTAACGAGCCGCCGGGGGCTTCAAACGGGGCGGAGGAACAGGGTCATAACCGCCACGACAATAAGGGTGACACCGCAACAACCGCCAAATCGCCAAAGCACTCCCCCGCCAAAAGCCGTGAATTTGCAACGCTTCAACAGCGTAGTGCGAACAACTGGGCTCAAATCGGCAGCAATTCGGCAGCAACGGGGCAATCACCCATTGATAAATTTTAATTGATCCAATCAACACTCGGGCGGAAAGTCCGCAATTACCTGCGGCAACAACCCCGCTTTTTGCAACAGTCGCGCCAACTCCCGAGTCACTTCTTGACGCATCGCATTCTCCATCTGGCGACGCGGAATCAGCAACAAATGACACGTTTGAGTCTGCCCCTTGAGCAGGCGGAAACTTTCCCATAAAAGACGACGCGCCCGGTTGCGTTTTACCGCAAGAAGACTGTACTTTTTCCCGCATATCACCCCGCAACGCAACCGATCGTCGGGTGCCGGAGAGTATACGAGCAACATATTCGCCCCGACCAACTTGACTCCGTTTTGCCGAATTTGATCAAATTCGGACTTGAATCGAATCTTATCGGTTTTGCCAAGCGTTCGTTTTACCATTACCATTCCGACCTAATCCGGCAGGTCACTCCCCGCCGAACGGAGCATAAATCAGGCGGTCAAACGGGCGCGGCCTTTTTGGCGACGGCGCTTGATGACCAACCGACCGGCTTTGGTCGCCATACGGGCAAAAAATCCGATCCGACGCTTACGGCGACGGTTCGACGGCTGAAACGTTCTTTTCATTTTCTTTTCCTTCTATGCTGAAATTGATGCTTTTTGCAATAACAAAATACAAGAAACATAAAATACATTCACTTCTACTTTTAGTCAAGTTGCAAACTCCTTAAACGGCAAAAATTCCGCTATTTTCGCAAAAAAACGGGCAAAAACGACCGATTCGCTTTTGCCCGACACTACAAAAAATCGGGATTATTTTATTGCCGCAACCGACTCGACATACAAAATCGGCACGCGCCACCCCGGAACCCGGAAAGCCTGCCCTTTAAATGTCATTTTAACAGCGCCCAAACCCGCAAGGTTGACTTTGTCGGCACACACATAGTACTCGTGAGTTATATTGTTTTTCATAAGCGCGTATTGCAGCAATGGAACAGTTGTTTTGTCGATTTTAAGCAAATTACCATCGGCGGTAACGGCTTTGCCCTGTGCAAGATCAACGCCGATCTCCCGAAGTGCTTTTTCGGTCGCGGCACTCATTTTCTCCTCCGTCGCCGGGGTGACGGGTTTAACTTCCGGCGTAATTGTGACAGTTTCGACCAAAATTACTTCCGGTTTAGGAACATGTTCCGCTTCGGGCTTGGCTTCCTCTTTTACTTCGGGCTTGGTTTGGGGAGTAACTGTGACGGTCTCAGGCTTTACCTCCGGTTTGACTGCGACTTCTTCTTTCACATCTGCGACGACCTCGGCTTTGGGTTTTACTTCCTCTTTAACTTCGATTTTGGCTACCGGCGCATATTTTATGTACCGCTTCGCGGCGTAAAGCTTCAGTCCGGCGGGCGGCTCGATTTTCGCCCAGCCAAAGCGGTCTATTTCCAAAACCTTAACTTCGCTGCCCTTGGGCAAAGAGCCGTAGCTTGCGGCACCGATGCTCCCGGCGACATACATTTTCAGAACCGAGGTGGTTTTGTTTTCGTTCAGATAGACCGCCGAGATGTAAACCGGCGCGGTTGCCGGGATCGCGACTTCCACGAATTCGCCGGATTCACCGAGAACTTCGACTTTAAACCCTTTAGCAAGCTTGACCGCCACCGGGGCTTTAATGCTCGGTTGCGTCCGAATATTCAGGAGATCGGCGATCACTTCGCCTTCGCCTGCTGCCGCTATTGAGCTACCCAACGCATAAATCAACCCAAAACACGCAAATGCAAATATTTTTTTCATTGTAAAAACTCCCTCAGGGTTGTAAACTGATTCTACTTTAACCCCGAAATATAGTTTTTCAACTTTTTTTTCGTTATTTTCAACTTTTTTTGCAAAATTGTAAGACAAACACCGTACATCTGTACGACACCAGCCACAGACTGATCTGTTCTCCGGCTCTCCGAGTCGAGGGAAACCGCGCAATGCGGTTAGCAAACAACCCAAGTAGGGGCGGCCGGCGGTAGTTTGCTTTCATATAACAACCGCGAACCACGCAAAAGGCGCGAAAAACAAGAAACAACCCACGAAACAAAAGCACCAAAGCGACCAAAAAGCGAACCGAAATAGTTTTGCAATTGACTCTTGGGGAGATATGGTGCGCGAGGGGGGACTTGAACCCCCACGCCTTGCGGCACTGGAACCTAAATCCAGGGCGTCTGCCATTCCGCCACTCGCGCTGATTTCACAAGGTGCGTTACTATACCCCGGGATTCACATTTTCGCAATCGCGCATCAATGTTTTTTAAGGATTTTTCTTTAGAGCTTATCAACTAATAATGGAAATGTTATGATGAAGCACCGGGAATCAGGCACGCAGTTGAAAAAAATCGGGGATATTGGAAGAAATATCTACGATTTTTTTCGACAAGTGAATGGCTAATCGGGGCAAGTCAGAGCGTTTTCGTTTATTAGTTGATAAGCTCTTAGCCGATTTGACCGTTTTCAAAATATTCGATCACATCCGGCGAAAGCGGCGGAATATCGCAACGGTTGCAACCGCCGCGCATGGATTCGTGTCCCTTGACACCCGTCGCAACCGAATTTCGCGCCGCTATCGGCGACGTGTTGGTCTTTCTGCCGCAACGGATAAAATCGATGAAATTTTGAACGATAAAAACATCCGAGCCGCCATGAGTGCCAGCTAACGGTTTAATATTGTAGATTATATCCGGCGTTTCACGCGGCCCGCGACGATTCCAGACATGAATCTCCGCCTGACCGTTGTCCCCGATATTTTCGATCCGCCCTCTTGTGCCGATAAACGTGTAGTTGCGTTCGGAATCCGGCGAATAATGCGATTGGGTATAACACGCCTGAGTGCCGTTATCCAGTTGCATTAAAATCATATTGTGGTCTTCCACATCGATAATCGGCGAAAAACCGGTCTGCTCAAGCGGCGGATAATGTTCGTCCGACCACCCGGAATAATCACCGCTGCCGATTGTATTCGGCGGACGGCGGGCGCATTTATCGTAAACCGAGAGCATTCCCATCCCCACCACCGACTTGGTGTATCCGCCCATAAGCCAATGCATTACATCAATGTCGTGTGCGCCTTTTTGCAGCAACAATCCGTTGCTGTACCGTTGCTCCGAGTGCCAGTCATGAAAATACGCGTCACCGCCGTATCCGATAAAATGGCGACACCAGCCGGAGCGGATTTCACCGATCGCGCCGGAGTCAATTATCTCTTTCATCTTCAAAATAACCGGAAAATGGCGCATATTATGACCGATAAACAGCTTGCTTTTACTCTCCATTGCCGCTTTGAGAATACGGTCGCAACCCGCAATCGTGATCGCCATGGGTTTTTCCAGATAAACATGCTTGCCGGCATACAGCGCAGCCACAGCCTGCTCTTCGTGGCAAAAGTCCGGGCTGGAGATAAAAACCGCGTCAACTTCGGGATTTTTCAGCAACTCTTGATAATCGGAGTATTCCGCTATTTTTTCGTTCGGAAATTTCTCTTTGAATTTCGCGAACGCTTTGGGATCAGGGTCAGCTCCAGCGATGATACGCACACCATCTTCCGGCTTATGCGACAACCAGCCGTTTTGTCCGCGTCCACCGACCCCGATCAAACCGATAGTCAACTTTTTCATTTTAATATACCCTAAAAATAGTTTTGCACTCAGCTCTGCTACTTAAGAGAACATCTTAATCGGATTTTTCAACTCAAAAATTTACTTTTTGCACGATATTAGATTATTTTTGCAAAATAATCCATATTAAGAGCTTATCAACTAATAAACGAAAACGCTCTGACTTGCCCCGATTAGTCATTCACTTGTCGAAAAAAATCGTAGATATTTTTTCCAATATCCCCGATTTTTTTCAACTGCGTGACTGGTTGCCCGGTGCTTCGTCATAACATTTCCATTATTAGTTGATAAGCTCTAAGGCTACCTCTAAAGGGTGATCCAGCTATGTGAAGCTGCTGCCCGGTAAAGTGCCTCCATAACCACGTTGCGTTGCGCCGCCTCAGATGCGGACACCAACGGAACGTTTTTGCCCTCAAGCGCGTCGAGGAACAAATCAAACGCATGGGGCAATTCGTCGGGAAGATTCTTCCACGGAGTCTCTCCGTCGGCATTTTCCAGCTTATTTGACTTGACAAAAAGCTCTTCATTGCGAATATAGGCAAAACCTTCGGTTCCGCTGACTTCACAAGTAATCGGGCATATGAGATCAACCCATGCGCCGGACATGGTCGCAACCATTCCATCAGGGAATCTCAACAACGCGCTGCCGGTTTCATCGCATTTATCGCCATAACGCCCGGTTACGACCGCGATGTCGGCGGTCACTGATTCCGGCATACCGAAGAGCCACATAAGTATATCCAGCGAATGCGTCCCAAGGTCGCCGAACGCGCCGCACCCGGCGATCTCCGGGTTGGTCATCCAGCGATAATCGGTATCGAACCAGCCTCCGAGCGAACCGCAGTGACAGTTAACATGCCTAACTCGGGTGATTTTGCCGAACACGCCGGATTGCACCATCTCTTTTAACGCCATGTGGGGCGACCTTCCGCGCATAAAGTACCCGGTCTGAAAAAGCACTCCGCTTTTTTCTACGACCTTTGCCATTTCAAGTGCGTCCGAGGCGGCAAATCCGAGCGGTTTTTCGACAAAAAGGTGCTTCCCGGCGGTGGCGGCAAACGGCACAATATCTTTATGCAGATTGGTTTCGGAGCAGACAATGATCGCATCGACCTCGGGGTCGCGCCACAAAGCGTCACACTTCGAAACGCTCTTACAGTTAAGTTCCAAGGCGTATTTTTTCGCCAAATTGCAGTCATGATCCCAAAGCGCGACCACTTCAACACTGGAACGCAACTTTATGCGACGGACAAAATCCGGCAGATGAATATGACTAAGCCCGGCGATAGCGATTTTTTTCATGATTACACTCTACTCTTTTCGATAAAAATCATTGGAATTTAGGGTAAAAAAACAGTAATATTGAATAATTATATCACGAATTTTCATTTTTGCAATGTGTTTTGGCGCAATCGTTTTGATTTTCTTTGAATCCGGTAAAAAACCGACTTGACAGCCGATAAAAATGATGATATATTAGGTTTCTTGTTCGGTCGAATTTCGGGCCCCAATATATTATTGTAGGCTTGACACCCGGAGTTCGCGTATAAAAAAACGTTCCGACCTAAGTTGTCGGACACAAAGAAAGGGATTGGTTATGCCAACCGCAAGTCGAGCGAAACACAAATTCTGTCGTCGCGTGGGGCAGTGCATCTGGGGTGATGCCACTTGTCCGAGCGTCAAACGTCCTTATGCGGCCGGTCCGCACGGCAAAGGTCGCCGGGTGAAACTCTCCACCTACGGCGCATTGCTGATGGAAAAGCAAAAACTCAAGAACTATTACGCAATCAGCGAAAAGCAACTTCAGATCGCCTACGCCAAAGCAAAAGCCGGTCTCGGTCAGGCGCACGAAAAGCTGTTCCGCAGTTTAGAGCAACGCCTTGACTCTGTGGTTTACCGTGCCGGGTTGGCCCCGTCGATTTTCGCGGCGAAACAGTTTGTGAATCACGGACATATCTTGGTTGACGGTAAAAAGGTTGACCGCTCCAGCTACCTGGTTAAAGAAAGTCAGGTCATCTCTATAGATGCCGCGAAGTCTCCGGCAATCGCCGAGATCGCCAAAAAGGGCAATGCGACAGTTCCGGCGTATCTGGAAGTTGATCTCGAAGCTCTCAAAGTGACGCTGGTTCGCGCTCCGCAGCTGGAAGAAATTCCGGTCAATGTGAAGATCATGAGCGTCATCGAGTACTACGCCCGTTAATCGGGAGTTGACTTAAGTCATTCATTTGTTTTAAACCGATCGATTTTCGATCGGTTTTTTTTTGCAAAACAGCAAAATTCCGCTATATTATAAAGGGTATCCCTAAAGGTATCCTTTTCACAACCGGGAGTTGTCGTGACCAATACAGTCCAGATTCAATTAAACTCTGCCAACCGGGCACTGAGATTCCTTTTTGCCGCCCCCGATGCCGATGGCAAATTGACGTATGCTCCAGATTCCCTGCCGGAATTTTTGGATGCGATACTCACTGACACGATCCATAATCAGGAGAACAGCGTCGTCTTTGCGAATTTATTGTTTCGCAAATTTGGAGATGTACCGCTGAGATCGCGTTTGACGGCACTGTTCTTTAATTTTCTGGTTGAAAACCGCATTTTGCCGGAGGAACTTGAAAAATCTCCGAGGAGCGAAAGTTGTCGTTTTGTGCTTTATTCCGCCCGCGATTTATGGAAAGGCATTAACACCGCCACACGCATACTTTCAAGAAAAACGGAGCTAATTTTCCCGGCGACTCTTGATTACCTCAAGGCGTTGCCCACTCCTCCAGGTTCTCTTGATGAACAATTTAAAGCTTTATCCGCCAGTATTTTAGAGGCTGATCCGTTTCGTACATCGCGTACATTTCGATATTTTAACGGTCGTTTTATCAGTGTGGGATTCGATTCAATCAAGCCGCTGGGCGAGTTTTTCGGATTTCCGGGCGTTCGGTCGCAAATGCGGGATCATTTTCACAAGTTCGCAACAGGGAAGAGCAATCTGCCGCTTTTGGTAAACAGTCTGCCCGGACACGGCAAAACCAGCATGATTCTCTCGTACGCCAACGCCGAGCCGGAGCTGATTGTCGTTTTGCCCGACCCGATAACGCTGGAAACCGGGTGGAATGAATTGATTTCCCCGCTTGCCGCCCGACCCGATCGCAAGTTCGTGCTGTTTTTTGACGATATTGACCCGAACGCGACCAACTGGTTCACCTTTCGCACCAATGTCGGGGGAGCGTTTTCGCTGCCGGACAATATCATGCCGGTACTGTCGGCAAATTACGAATTTCCGGCGAATATCCTTTCCCGCGGACAAAAAATATCGTTCCCGCTGTTTGACGAGCTGCGTTGTTGTGAGATGGTGGAAGATTTTTTGGCGACTTTTGGAGTCCGCCACTATCATCGCAACTTGATCTCGCAAATTGCGGCGGATTACACCGAGGAATTCGGACAAAAGAAATTCACCGAACTTTCGCCGCGCAGTCTGGTACGCTATCTTTCCGCATATAAAACCGACCCAAACAAACGGCGAACGATTGTCAATCTTGCCTCCGGTCCGATGGTTACACGCCCGGATGCTCAACTTTTTTATGAGTTCAATATCGAGTTAATGCGCTCTCTTTACGGCGAAGAACATATCAAAAAGCTGCTCAAAGAGCGGTTGGATGATTTAAGTCATACATAAAGCATAAGGTTACAAAAAAACTATGAACAACTGGATCGAACGCAACCAAAAATACACGCTCACCGATGCAAAGAGCCAATTTTCCATCGCATTTGCCGGGATGAATTTTCAACCCGCCGACCTTGAGGCGTTGCGCCCGAAATTTGAGCGTGCCACCCGCGAAATGGCACGCATTGAAGCCGGAGAAATCAAAAACCCCGACGAAAATCGCAAAGTCACCCACTTTTCCGATCGCAAAATCTACCCCAAAAGCGAACTTTTTTCATCGGTAGAGAGCTTTGCCGAACAGATCCGCACGGGCAAAATCACCAGCGAAAACGGCAAAAAATTTGACGCGGTGGTAGTCAACGGCATCGGCGGCTCCGCGTTGGGTCCGCAATTGATGCAATGTGCGATCAACGGTCCGTACTGGAACGAAAAATCCGACGTCAAACGCGACGGCTATCTCAAACTTTATTTCCTCGACAACACCGACTCCGCCGAATTCGCCGACCTGGTCGAAGTCATGGATCTGGAGAGAACTTTGCATTTGGTCATCAGTAAATCCGGCGGTACGCAAGAGACCAAAAACAATATGATCGCCATGGAGGCTCTTTACGCTGCTCAAAAGCTCTCCTTCCCCAAGCACGCCGCCGCGATTACCATGAAAGGGAGCGAATTGGATAAACACGCCCGCTCCAACAGTTGGCTCGCCGTTTTTGAGATGGCCGAATCGATCGGGGGACGCACCAGCGAAACCAGCGTGGTCGGTCACCTCCCGGCGGCGTTGACCGGAGTAAAGTTCAGACGCTTTATCGAAGGCGCGTGCGATATGGATCAGTGGACCAGCACCGCCGACCCGACCCAAAATCCGGCGATGATGCTCGCGGCGATGTGGTATATCGCAGGCGACGGCAAAGGCAACCGCAATATGGTCATTGTGCCGTATTCCGACCGGCTGATTCTGCTCTCGCGCTACATGCAGCAATTGGTAATGGAGAGTCTGGGCAAAGAGCGTGATCTTGACGGCAAAATCGTCCATCAGGGTTTGAATGTCTTTGGCAACAAAGGCGGCACCGACGCCCACGCTTTTATCCAGCAGTTGAACGATGGACGCGACGACTTTTTCGCCACGTTTATCGAAGTTCTCAAAGATGCCGAGAAGCTCCCGATCACCGATTCCACGGATATGGGAACTTACCTGCACGGATTCCTCGAAGGGCTTTCGGCGGCGTTGCGCGGCAAAGGTCGGCAGGTAATTTCCATAAAAGTTGCGCAAATCACCGAGTACGAACTCGGTATGCTGATCGCACTTTATGAACGCGCCGTTGCAATCTATGCCGAGTTCATCAATATCAACGCCTTTCACCAGCCTGGAGTGCAAAATTACAAGCTTGCCGCCAAAGGGGTGCTGACTTTGCGCGAAAAACTCTTGACCGCGCTTGCCGCCGCCGGATCGGTAACCGGCAGTGCCGATGAAATCGCCAAAATGGCAAATTGCCCGGATGACGCGGTGGAAATCGGCGGACTTTTGGACAAAGCGGCGGCGAATTGCCCGAAGATTTCGCGCCAATTCTGCGAACAGTCGAACCAATGGATCTACACCGTATCAAAATAAACCATCATTTAGAGGCAGCTTTCCGGCTGCCTCTAAACGTGATTTGACAGTTGTTGTAAAAATCCGATTATCGCGCCAAGCACATAGCCGAGAATTTGAATCATTCCGAGGTGTTCGGCGGCTACCCGGTTGATCATCGCGTGAAATTCCCGGACATTTTGCTCGGCGATAGATTGCTCAATACGGTTATTTAAATCGAGCATTTCAACGATTAAATTCCGTCCGTCGCGTTCCATCCAAAAGTTGACATAGCGTTGCAAAGTCGGCAACAATTCGACGCGAACCCAATTCCACAAATCGTCGGAACTCAATATCTGATTGGCGATTTGAGGCACATTATCCGCTAAATACGTGTGCAAAAACTCTTCTAATTTTTTCCGCGTTCCGCCGAGAAACTCATGCAATTGCGGAGCGGCTTGGTCGCTATGCAGCCATTCGCGCAAACGCACGGTTTGCGCCGCAAGCTCATCGCCGATTAAATCGTGAATTCGCCGATCCTCCAATTTTGCGGCGATCTCTTTTTCTATATCGTCCCAGTTTAGGTGGTTCACTATCCCGGCGACAATTTCGCCGGAGTGCGGAATGAGCTTTAAGCGGTCATTTACATAACTTTTTACCCCGTCACGCAAAAATTCCCGCAAAAGCTCGCGAAACTCAGGCGTTCTTGCCCGGAGTCCGGCGACAATTCCGCCCGCTATTTTTTCACGCGTGAGCGGAGAAGAGAGTCGCTTTTCGAGAACTTCGTCCCAAAAAATGCGCAAATTTTCCGGAGTCAGATTCTTATCGAAGGCATCGATAAAGGAAGCTTCAAGGCGAGGCATCAAAAATCGTATCACCGACTCTTCGTTTTTTCGCAGCATCAGTTGTACCGCCGTGCGAAATTGCTCCAGCAACGCCGGGTCGTTGGTCAAATCGGATAATTTTTCGCCGATCTCGCGGGAGATCTCCTCCGGCTTGAGCAACCGTTCGGGAATCTCCTCGCTGAGCACATGACCTATTTTCGCTTTATTCGCCGGAACCATTCCCTGTTTCCAGAGTCCGAATGAAAATACTCTCAGCCAATGAAATCCGCTTCTTTCATAGGGCTTGAAGAGCATTTCTATAGCGATATAGTTGGTCAAATATCCGACCGCCGCCGAAACCATAACCGGGAAAACCCAAGAGGCGAACCACTCCGGCGCATTCCACTCCAAGGCGTTGCGGGCAATCACTGCTTTTAGCACAAGCAGCGCAATGGTGATCGCGCTGACCCAAGTGAGAATCTTTTGCAAATCCGCTAAACAGCGATTCATCTTCACGCCCTCTTTATGGCGGAAATATCCCTAATATATCAATGCTCCCGGCGATCGATCACGCGCCGAGCCTTACCCTCGCTGCGCTGAATGGTGTTGGGTGCGACGAGTTTCAGTTTGATTCGCAAACCGATCAACCCCTCCACGGCGGCAGTCAAGTGCTGGCGCAAACTCTCCATGGAGCGAACCTTGTCCGAAAAAAGCTCCTCGGTGACTTCGACATCAACCTCGATGCAATCAAGACCGTGTTCGGTGCTTAAAATGATATTGTAGTTCGCGGTCGTACCTTCGACCGAAAGCAACGCCGTCTCGATTTGCGACGGGAAGACGTTCACTCCGCGGATGATAAACATATCGTCACTGCGCGACGAGATTCGATCGATGCGTCGGAGCGTCCGCCCGCACTTGCACGGTTCGGAGATGATTCGCGTCAAGTCACGCGTCCGATAACGGATCATCGGCATGGCGTATTTTGAAAGCGTGGTCAATACCAATTCGCCAAACTCGCCGTCCGGCAGGACTTCCCCGGTGTCGGGGTCGATAATTTCAGGGTAAAAATGATCTTCAAACACGTGCATTCCCTGCTGGCAACTGCACTCCACCGCCACGCCCGGCCCGATAATTTCGGACAATCCGTAAATATCGTACGCCTTGATTCCGGCGGAGCTTTCAATTCGCTTACGCATCTCGTTCGTCCACGGTTCCGCCCCGAAAACTCCGACCCGAATCGGCAATTCACGCATATCTATGCCACTTTCGGCGGCCTGTTCGATCATATAACAGAAATACGATGGCGTGCAACAAACCGCCGTCGTGCCGAAATCACGCATCAGCATAATCTGACGTTGAGTGTTGCCGCCGGAGGTCGGTACGACCGTCGCGCCGAGTGCCTCGGCTCCGTAATGCGCGCCGAGTCCACCGGTAAAAAGCCCGTAGCCATACGCCACTTGAATAACGTCTTCGTGGGTAAGTCCACTGCTTGCCAAGGCGCGTTTCATCACTTCGTTCCAGACTTCAAGGTCTTTTTGAGTGTAGCCCACGACAATCGGTTTGCCGGTAGTTCCGCTTGAAGCGTGCAACCGCACTACCTGCGACATCGGCACGGCGAACAGCCCAAACGGGTAAGTGTCGCGCAAATCGGTTTTGACCATAAAGGGTAATTTGCCTAAATCGCTGAGAGTTTGCACGTCTTTGGGTTGCAAATTACGCTCGTCCATGCGGTTGCGAAAATGCAAAACGTTGCTGTAAGCATGTTGGACGATCTTACGCAACCGTTCAAGCTGAAGTTCACGCAAATACTCTTTTCGCACATAATCCAGGGCACTTAAATTATCGTTCAGATAAAGCGACATTTTTATATCCTTTATGTTGGCAATTAGCTCTATAGATAATCTTGACTCTAATATACACCTTAGTTTACTTAATGGCAACCTTTCCCCAGAGTTTCAACGCCGCTTTAAGCGCGTCCTCCCGCGTCTGAAATTTCCCCGAGAGCTGCTTATCGTAAATCGCGTCAAGCACCCGGCTGAATTTCGGCCCGGGCAGACAACCCGCCTCAATAAGATCACGTCCCATAATCAGCGGTTTGGGCAAAGTCGAAAGTTGCGGAGACTCCCGCAATAAATCCAGCAAAAATACAAAAACATCCAACATGCCGTGGCAGGAGATGCAGTCAAGCCGGTGCAACTCCAGCTCCAAAGCAAAATTTGAATCGGAGAGCAATCGGCGCAATTTGGGTTTTTTCATGTTTTTGACCGACGCAAAACGCATATGATTTTTCACCGCATGTACCACGCTGTCGCGTTCGGCAACGGAAAATCGAAACCGCTCAAGAATCTTTTGGGCTGACTCTTCACCTACGCTCTCATGCCCGAAAAAACGGATTCTGCCGTCAGGGTCAACACTTTGGGTTTGCGCCTTGCCGACATCGTGAAGCAAGACGCTCCACGCCAAGTTCACATCAGGATACGCCATATGCTCCAACATAAGCATGGTATGGGTGAATACATCGCCTTCGGGGTGAAATTGCGGCGGTTGCTCAACTCCGACCAGAGCCGAGATCTCCGGCAAAACAACAGCAAGGATGCCGGTCTTAAGCAACAAACGCATGGCACGAGACGGGTCGTTGCCGATTAACATCTGCGAAAGCTCCGTTTTGAGCCGCTCCCCCGCGATCTCCCGACATTTCGGAGCTAATTTGATTATGGCTTGTTCGGTTTCAAACTCAAGCTCAAAACGCAACCGAGCAGCAAAGCGGATCGCCCGCAACATGCGCAAATAGTCTTCGCTGAAACGCTCAAGCGGATCGCCCACAGTCCGCACCACGCCGCGTTCAAGGTCGTCGATTCCGCCGACCGTGTCATATATGACGGCCTCTTCCGGGTCGAACCAGAGTGCGTTGATGGTAAAATCGCGCCGTTGCACATCCACGGCAAGCTCTTTGGTGTAACGCACCTCTTCAGGGTGGCGACCGTCGAGATAAAAACGCTCCTCGCGGGCGGTGGCAACCTCAAACTCAAAGCCATCTAAACGCACCAGTGAAACGCCAAATGCAGCTCCGACAATCCGGCAGTCGGAAAACAATTCGGCAAGCTCTTCGGGAGTCGCCGACGTGACAATGTCACAATCCGACGGAGTTCGCCCAAGCCAAAGATCCCGGACGCACCCCCCGACCAGACCCGTTTCAAATCCGGCTGATTTTAGAATTTTCGTTACTTTTGTCGCGATCTTAAGCAACTCAGTATAGCGGGGTGTAAACGGAATTTTACGCATATATTCTCACTTGACGGAAGAAATTTGCACTCGTTCTGGCTGGATTGCGCGGCAATAGCGCAAATCAGTATTGCCAAACAACATGCAGCATCCTGGTTTATATCCTTTGGGCAACTTCAATCGCGATAAAAGATCAGGGAAAGTTAAAAGTGCCCCCTGTGCCAAGCCGCACCAAACCGTGCCGATTCCGAGCGATTGGGCGTAAAGCTCAAAATACGACAGCGCGATTGCCGGGTCGATTTCGGGAGTGGGGGAATTCTCGTCGGCCGCCACGACCAGCATATGCGCGGCTCCGCGAAAAATCACGTCTTTGCCCCGCTCAAGTTGTTCACGATAACGTGCCATTCGGGCGACAAAAGGCGGAACGGGATCTTCTTTTAGCATTCTATTGATCGCTTTAATGGTATAGTCCCGAAACTCATCCATGACTTTCACATCGTCGATAAAGGCGAAATAGAGCGAATGCGCATTCACCCCGGTGGGGACAAATTTCAGCATATCTTTGAGCTTGTCAAGCGTCACCTTATCGACATTTTCATGCCGATAACTGCGAAATGAACGACGGTTGGCGATCAGGGAAAGTATCTCCTCGGAGTCAGGATTGGAATCGGGGGGGATGCTCTCTTCCGGGTCGCGTCCGAAAATCTCCAACGCGCCGGTCGGGCAGATCGCCAGACAATGCTGACATTTGTTACATCTCTCTTCCATACCCGCAATTAAATGCGGGAATTCACGTTCCTGGTCAAACTCCAAGATCTCCGATGCGCAATCACGAATGCACGCACCGCATTTAACGCATTTTGACTCGTCAACGAAAAATTTCAACGGATTCATTTTGCCCCCCTTGTCTCTATTTTCTAAAGGCTATCTCTAAAAATCGCCTTTTGACATGATTTTGACGGTAGAGCTGATTGAAAAAATACCTTTTGACATGATTTTTATCGGCGACTTGAATGATTTTGCTCGTTTTGAAAACGCTTAAAGCGTAGCAACGCTACGTAAAAAAGCGTTTCAAGGCGACAAAAGCACCAAGGCGACAAAAAAGCAAACCAAAATAGTTTTGCAATCAGCTCTAATAAGCAAACTCCACCATCGAGTGACAGAGCAACTCCGAAACGGTGAATTCGATTCGTCCGTCCTTTTCGAGATAATCAACCGCCTCGCCTTGCGGCACTAAACGCACCGATTTGACCGGATGAGGCAATTTTACCGAAACAGTTACATTATGCAACGGCACGAGTTCCTCGATCACTTCGATCATTTTCCCTCCTGCATACGGATTGTTCGGCAACGGAACTTCCCCCCCGCCGCGGGCAATTGTGTTGGCATAGAGCAAGTGCAAAACCGCACGTTTTTCTTTGACTTGGTCAAAAAGCGTCACGCGTCCTGTGCTGGGAAGCGAGGTTTTTAACTGCAAATCCGCGCCGATAAAACGCCGAATAGCGTTGGTGACAAAATTCCGCAAAACAACCGGCCCGACATTGCGGTAGATCGAAAATACCGGGTTGGCAAAATAAAGAATTTGCCCGCTCATAACTCCCGCATCAAAGCCGGACGCTTCCGTCTGATACGGCGCATGCTGATGGCTGCAAAAATGGCGGACATCACGATTGAAATAGGGATCGTAAATCTTGCCTAATGATACCCCTTCGCTCAATTTAATGCGTCGCGAAGACACATACATGAGAAACGGCGTTTTGATGTAATCCAACGCAAACTCATTGGACGCTTCGATGTAATCAATCGAATATGGACTTTGCCCGGCATCACTGAACGGCAAGCGCAACATGAATTTTTCGCCCTTGGGGTCAAGTCCGCTACCGCCGGAAAGAATCAACTTTCCGCCTTTGGCGATAAACGCTTCGAGCTTAAGTCGAAGTTCTTCATCTATCGACACTTCATCAGGCAACAGCAAAAAACGGTATCGATCGAAATCCATGCCGTTATCGACCACGTCAAACGGAATATGCGCCTCAAGTAAAATCCGCGCCGCCCCCACATCGGACGGAAGTTCGCGCTTGCCCGATACTCCTGCCGCCGAGAGGATCGCAAGCTCGGCAAGAGACTTCACATTGTCGCACCACGGCTCTTTTTGCTCTATATCCGCATAAGCTTCGCCGATCATGTCATAAGTGCTTTGATCCAGCTTGCCATCGGGGTGGAGCTGGTCGCCGATACTGCATTTCGAGCCGTTTGCGATCATTGCGGCACACTCGTAACGCAACGCGTTCGGATGTTTAAAGCCGCCGAATTCTCCCCATGTTGTATGAAATTTGCCGGTCATGCCGAGAAAATCCAGCCCGAGATTCCGGCTGTACGCCGCCGAAAACGGATAGTGGTCGTAGCCCCAGCCGCCGGTCGGCAAACTCTCAAGCTCAAGATGGCTGAAGTACTTCAGAATCCCGGTATCACCGATAGTCACATGACCGCTGTTATGAAATATCGGCATGGACGGGTTTAATTTCTTCGCCGCCGCAGTGGTTCTAACATAGTAATTTTCAAGAACTTTACGGGCAAACAATATCCGATCGCCCTCCTGCTCCGGATCAAGCCCAGAGTCAAGCATGCCTTTGATGCAACGCGGACAACAACATTGGTTCTGATTGATAATGTCGAGAAAAATCCCGTCCGCCTCGGGAAACAGCGCGGCGGTTTCTTCGATCTGGTCGCACAACACGTCAAGATACGGCGTATTAAAGCAAAGTTTGATAAAACCTACGCGCAACGGGTTGTAAGATCTGCCCTCCGGCGAGTACTCATTCCAGTCGGGATGCTCCATGGACAAGCGGTAGTTGAATCCGGCGGTGATGTACACGGGGACGTTTATATTGATCTCTTTTGCCGCGTCCATTTGCTCTCTAAGCAAATTGAACTTCAAATGCGGGTGCATTTTACCTACCTTGGTCGGATGATAACTCCAGCCGTGATGGCAAATCGAAAAGCATGTGATCGAATCGACATGCGCTTTTTTCAGCTGCTCTTGCCACTCTTTGCGATTGAATTTCTCGCCGATTCCGGCAATATCCGGCGAAGTGTGAAAATCAAGATGAACCTGACGAAATCTTAGATGATGCATTTTTAAAAACCCTTGATTGCTCTTACAAACTCCGAAAACGAATTTACTTCAAAATCGAACTTTTCCTCACGCGGATCACCGAAGCCATAGCGTGCCAACGCTTTATGGCACCCGGCACGGCGTGCGGTCGCCAAATCGGTGTAATGGTCGCCAAACATCCAGCACTGATCCGCCGGAGCATCGAATTGACGCATTAAATCGAGCAACGCATCCGGCTCCGGCTTGAGCGGAAAATCACTGTCCCCGCCGATAATCGCCGAAAAACGATCCCCGACACCCAACGCATTTAAGATCTTCTTCGATGCGTCGGTCGGTTTGTTTGACAGCACGCACAAGGTGATTTTCGCTTCGTACAACTCCGCCAAGCCTGCCGAAACACCCGGATACAAGGCGGTGGTCTTCAGCAAATGCCCTGAGTAATATTTTTTCATGCGATGCAACGCCTCGTCGAAATCGACATCCGAATCCGCAATCGCCCGCCGCACCAGGTTCGCCACCCCGTTGCCGACGAACGTCACAACGCGTTCGGTGGCAAGTGGTTCAAGCCCCATTGAGCCGCGCATCTGATTGACCGCCCCGGCAAGGTCGCACCGGGAGTCGATCAAAGTTCCGTCAAGATCAAAAACGATCAATTTAACCATCAAAAAAATTCCTTTATGCCAAAAACGGGATTCGGGTGATTTGCGGCAATCGCGCATACGAATCGATGTCAAATGTAGAAAATTCCCCCCGCTTCCAGTAATGATACCCGACTCCGCCGATCATCGCGGCGTTGTCGGTGCAATATTTACGCGGGGCAAGGCGGAGACGAACTCCGGGGGGTGTCAGCTTTTCAAACCGTTCACGCAACACGCTGTTGCACGCCACTCCGCCGGCAACCACGATCGTCTTGGCATTGGTATCCTTTGCCGCAGCGAGCGTCTTGCGCGTCAAAACATCGACCACCGCTTCCTGATAGGACGCAACGGTGTCTTTCAGCAGCGACTCCGGCAGTCTCCCCTCGGAATCGGCGTACTTTTTCACATGGTACAAAAGCGCGGTTTTTATTCCGCTGAAACTGAAGTTATAGCGGTTTTCTTCGGCGAGCGGTTTGCCCGCCGCCCCGGTCAGCGGACGCGGAAATTCAAATCTGTGCGGGTCTCCTCCCTCGGCGGTCTTTTGCATCACCGGTCCACCCGGATAACCCAAGTTGAGCAGTTTCGCCCCCTTGTCGAGTGCCTCTCCGGCGGCGTCGTCGATGGTGTATCCCAATGCCGTCGATTGCCCGTGTTCATCGATAAGCATCAAGGAGGTGTGTCCGCCGGAAACCACCAGCGCCAGCAACGGATAGCTTGCTTTATCTTCCAACGCCCGATTTGCCTCGTCGAGAAACGCGCCGTAAATATGCCCGATAAAATGGTTGACTCCGACATACGCGATATTGTTCCCCAACGCCAGCCCTTTGGCGAACGACAGCCCGACCAGCAGCGCCGGAATCAATCCGGGTCCCTGAGTCACGGCGATCGCGTCGATGTCGGACAACGTCACACGTGCATTACTCAAAGCCTCCTGCAAAGTGGGAATCAGCGCAGTAAGGTGTTCTCTCGCCGCTAATTCCGGCACTACACCCCCATGAGCGGCGTGTTTGGCGATTTGCGACGCAACGCTGTTAGACAGCACATCGTACCCGTCACGCACTACCGCCACTGCGGTTTCATCGCAACTACTTTCGATACCTAAGACAAGCGCCATAAAAAAATACCCAAAACTGTGTCCTGATTACGTGAGAAGAAAAGAATATATCATGCGGCGGCAGTTTTTTCAATGTGGTAAATACTACTATTTTTGAACACTTGTCATGGTAGCAGGAGTACCCGTCCATTGTTTCTTTGCACCCATTTGATACCCCTTTCTGACACTCTCTTAATTTAGCACACATTTCAATGGGCGCAATATAAAATTTCGGATAAGTGACGACAGCACTTATCCGAAATAAAGTGAGTATTTATTGGGAATCAGCTCTTAGTAGTTGATCGCTTCGATCTCAAAAAACGCCTTGGGCTTTTTGCAGACCGGGCAAACTTCCGGGGCTTTCGTCCCGATATAGACGTGACCGCAATTGCGGCACTCCCACCGATTTTCGCCGGTGCGGACGTAAACTTCGCCGGATTCGAGGTTTTTCAACAACGATAAATAACGCTCTTCGTGCCGTTTTTCGATCACCGCAACCCGTTCAAACGCCCGCGACAACGCCTCAAAACCCTCCTGTTTGGCGACTTGGGCGAAATCCTTGTACATCTCGGTCCACTCTTCGTGTTCACCCTCGGCGGCGGCTTTGAGGTTGGCGGCGGTGTCACCTATAATACCAAGCTCCTGCGCCCAAAGTTTGGCGTGTTCTTTTTCATTGTTCGCGGTCAATTCAAAAATCGCAGCGATATGCTCGTATCCCTCTTTGCGGGCGATTTCGGCAAAGTAAGTGTACTTATTGCGTGCCTGGGATTCTCCGGCAAACGCGTAAGCAAGATTTCCGGCGGTTTTGCTGTCTTTAAGTTCAGCCATATTCAGTTATCCTTTTATGCTAAAATAATACAAGTTTTTAGAGATCCTCTTTAAGCTTATCTCTAATATAATAATCATTACTGAAAAATCAACCCTGTTCCAACAAAAAACGGCGGAAAAATTCCGCCGCCAACGGGGCGCAACTTTTCCCGCCGGAGCGTCCTTCTTCGATCATAATACAACAAGAGTAGGTTTTTTCCCGGTAAGTCACAAACGCGATAAACCAAGTGGTTAAAAAACGGTTTGCGCCGGAACCCACCTCGGCCGAGCCGGTTTTACCGTGAATTTCAAGCCCTTCGACTCGCGCCTCTTTCCCTGAGCCGCCGGAAGAATTGACCACGGCATACATACCGCTATGCACGGCTTCAAGTGCGTCGGGTATCGCGACAAGTTCACCGACTTTTTCGATCGTACGTTCATACAGCGCGTTGCCGTTTGCATCCACCACCTTCCAGACCACATGGGGCTTGTAAATCTTGCCCCCATTGGCGATAGCAGCGGCGTACACCGCCGCCTGAAGCGGACTAAGCGTAATGATTCCCTGCCCGATCGAGAGCAGAGCAGTGTCGTAACTGTTCCAACGCACGGCGTTGGGGTCACTGCGTCGTTTGCTCACATTACCAGGGAATGTTCCGCTAATTTCCGGCAACTCCACACCGGTCTTTTGACCGATTCCGGCGGAATGCAATACATCGGCGATGGGTTCAAATCCCACTGCCTGGGAGTTTTCAATCATATAGTCGTTGCACGATTTTTCCAATGCGCTATGCAAATTTACCATGCCATGACCGTATCGCGCCGCACAACGGATACGCACCCCGTTGACGATCGCCGCGCCGTCGCAATTTACCGTTTCATCCGGCGAAATCCCGGAATTTAAAAATGCCAGCGCAACCAGCGGTTTGAGGATCGAACCCGGGGTATAATTTCCGAGAAAAGCGCGGTTGTAAAGCGGGCGGCTTGGACTGTTGAGCAGTTTTTTGTAATAATCTTTGCGAATAATCGTAGAAAATCCGGCAGATAGATTGTAACTTGGAGCGGAAGCCGATGCCACGACATCGCCGTTGGACGCGTCCAAAATCACCATTGCCCCCCGTTGTCCGGCAATGAGCGACTCGGCGATCTTCTGGGCGCGTGAATCGATCGCAAGAATAACGTTGTTGCCGTGATGCGGCTCAATTCGACTGATGATTTTTCGGCGGATAAGTCCGAGATGATCCACCTGAAACAGCGAATATCCCGGCATACCGCGCAATCCGAGCGGAGTGGCCAACGTCCCCGATTGCGGGGTGTAATCTGCTTGACTCGGCAAGACACCGGGCAGGCGATCGAAGACGCGTTCGACCCCCTGCACTCCGATGCGATCAGGAATATAATAAGAATAATCCCGTCGGTCGCTGGCATTTTGCGCATCTTCATTTCGGGTATAGCCTACGATATGAGCTGCGAGGATGCCCTCGGGGTAAGTTCGCGATTCGTCCGGCGCAATATCGACACCGGGAAATTTTCTGGCACTTTCCAAAGCACGTTCAAGCTCCCGTACCGACAGTTGCCGAAATAAGGTCAGCGGCAATCCCGGCTGAAAATTCAGATGCACGGTAATATCCCGTTCCGTCAGAGGGTTCGGTTTGCCGATCGCTTTTGAGATGGTTTCCGCCACGTCAAAAATATATTTGACGGTTTTTCTTTGTCCCCCTTTTTGCCGCATTTCCTGCGGATAGAAAACTAAATTCAAATCGCTGCTGTTACCGGCGAGGAGCAATAAGTCACGGGTATAGATTTTCCCGCGCTTGGCAGGAATACGGATTCGGCGTAAAGATTGACGCGAAATCGTTTCGATGCTTTGATCCGCCGACTTAATCTGCACATAAGCAAGGCGAATTATCATAATGAAAAAAATTATTACGATAATTCCGCCGAGAATCAAAATCCGCCACTGATCGGGTTTAAAGATTCCCGATAGCGATTTTTTAGATTCGCCGCTTCGGTGGGATTCGGGATAGTTCACGATTCCACCCCCTCTTGCATTTCACGCACCCGACGCGGACGCAATCGGTCGAATTTCGACTTGGGCGTACCCAGAGCACCGGATAATCCGAGTTTTTTACCGAATTTATCCAGCATTCGCGTTAAAATCGGCATGATAAATAATCCAAGCGCGCCGAAAAAAATCAATTGCCAAAAAGAATCATCGCTTCTTGCGGGCTGATTGGCAAGTGTCAGACCAACGACAATGTTGCCCAGTATTGCGCTTAACGCAACGCCCATTCCCGGCAGTGCGGTTTCCAAAGGGTGAGTTGGGGTTTTCACATGCATTGCTTTCCCGACAACTAAAGATATGGTCAAAATCACCGCCGTTATCGGCAAAGCGCGGTCGTAGATCAAATCCAGCAGCACTCCGAATAAAATGGCAAGCCAAAGAGCCCGGCGAAACGGCCCGGACAGCGAAATATAATACAACACCAACGCCGAAAGGAACAACGGAAAAGCGAACGAGCCAAGCACCAACTCAAAGAGCAGAGAAAAAAACAGCAGAACAAAAATATAAACTGCCCTCATGGATTTGCTCCTCTGTCATCGCCGGTTTCCGGCGTGGCAATCAGCATAAAACGCAAATTGTCAAAATCGACTTCAGGGGTCAACAAGCCCGAAACGTGCAACGCGCTGGAGAAATTCTGATCCACTTCGTCCAGCGTCGTTAATTTGCCAACCAACAGTCCGGGGGGAATCGTCGCGGTAAACCCGGTAGTCAAGGCGGAATCCCCGGCGGCGACCTGACGATTCACCGGGATATAACCGACTGGGATGGTTCCTGCTGCGGCTTTGCGTTCACCAGCGTTCAAAAAACCGTTTCCGCCCTTGGGAAAAGACACTGAAACACGCAATTTGGCAGAACAGATGGTTTCGACTTCGGCGTGACGCTTGCCCACAAAGGATATAACCCCGACCAGCGCGGGAACTCCGGTTGAAGTCGGAGTGACCACGGCGGCTCCCGGTGTGATTTTCATCTCCGGGTTGATTTCCACCGTGAATTTTTCGCGCCAAAACAAAGGGTCGCGCAACAGAATTTGCACGGTGTAATACCGCCATTTCGCAGGTGGCGGCAATTGGGCAAGTTCGCGCAAAGTTTGATTTTCTTCGGCGAGAGTTTCGAGGTGCAGTTTCTCGGTTTTAAGCTGATTGTTCTCTTGCTGCAACGTCTCGCTTTTGGAAATCAGCTCGGCGCGGCTGAACAGCCAGAGCGACTGTTCCGCCACGCTATGCGTCACCACACGATTCAACGCGAGATAGGGGTAAAAGAAATCGCCAATCAATAGTGCCGCGTTGCGCCGAATTGCCCGATAACCGGCAAACGCAAGCAGCAATGTCAACACGATCGACATCGCGAAAAACACCCAGCGATCAAGTTTTTTACCGGGCTCGTTCATCGAATCGAACTTTACGCCCCTTCTGTCAACAACTGCAAAGTTTCTTTTTGAGTTCCAAAAGTTCTGTTTCCGCCCCGCAAAGCAGCTCGTCTATCAACTCCTGCACGGTGATGACTTCATCGACCAATCCGACCGACTGACCTGCCATCAAAGAACCGTTTTCCACATCGCCCTCAACTGCGGCGCGGCGCAACGCGCCTATCCAGAATTTTTCGACCTCTTCCTGCGCCTGGGGGCGGTGAATGGTTCCGGCTTCGAGTTCGCGCAACAGCCGCAACTGAAGTTGCCCGAATAGATCGGTTCC
>JAISIP010000105.1 GCA_031261965.1 Victivallales bacterium
GTCGCGCAGTTGAAAAAAATCGGGGATATTGGAAGAAATATCTACGATTTTTTTCGACAAGTGAATGGCTAATCGGGGCAAGTCAGAGCGTTTTCGTTTATTAGTTGATAAGCTCTAAGGCTACCTCTAAAGGCTGCCTCCAAAAACTGGAAACTTGGCTAAAAAATCGATGTAAAAACCTTTGTAATGCCTCCCTTGCCAAACAGGGGGGCATTACATCGGCGACTCAGGGCAAACGAAGTCGCCAGGTACACTCGGACAAGTACGCCAAAATCATAAGCCCCAAAGCCGCAAGCGCAAGCAATGGAGCGTACTCTTTGTATTGAGTGTATTTGGGCTGCTCGCCGCTGGTTTTCTCCAGTTCGTTGATCTTGCTCATAACCTGTTTCATACCTTCCGCGTCGGCGGCGCGAAAATAGTTTCCCCCGGTGATCTCAGCAAGATTTTGCAATAACTTCTCATCGAAGCTCGCCCCTTGGCGTTGAATCCGCCCCGAATCGACAAAAAACGCGTTCTCACTGCCGATTCCGACCGTGTGAATAATCACGTTGAACTCCGTTGCCAACTTCGCCGCCTGCTCCGGGGTAAGTTTATTTCTCGCAGTGTTGCTGCCGTCGGTAAACAGCACGACAACCCGGCGCGGCGCATCGGATTTTTTGAGTCTGGCTACCCCGGTTCCCAGCGGCGAAGCAATTCCGGTAAGATCACCGAGAATTCCGGGGGTCAGATTTTTCAGATGCGACAGCAACCAGGCGTGATCAAGGGTGGGAGGCGACAGATTGTAGGCTTTTTCGGCAAATCCCACCAAGCCGATACGGTCATTGGGGCGTGCTTCGATAAATTTGCGGATCTCCTCTTTGGCGATCTCAAGGCGGTTTTTTAACGCACCGCTTTCGACTGCGTTTAACAGTTCCTGCCCGGTGCGGATACTATCCGGCACATCATACGTCGCCATACTCCCGGAGAGGTCGATCGCCAAAATAATATCGATTCCCTGCGAACGAATCAGAAACTTTTCGCTGCCGACGCGGGGACGAGATAACGCTATGATGATCAAAAATAACGCTCCTAACATGCAGATCAGCGCAAAGCCGAATTTACGTCTCGAACGAACCGCCGCAAACGGCTGCGTACTCGCCACGGTAATCGACGGTTGCCGCTGAAAAAGTCCGCAATAAAGCGCGATCGGTGGAATTAACAGCAACAGCAAAAGCAACCACGGGTAGGCGAATTCCATTACTCGTTCTCCTTTTTACGCTCAATCGGACGCGTCGATTCGACCAATCTAACCGCGCATTTTATCGCTTGGCGCAAGAGTTCATCATTCGGAGCAAACGCCGCAAACTTAACCCGGTCGGCGGCTTCGAGAAATACCCGCAAAATCGGGCGTTCTTCCGCCGGCAACGGCGAAGGCTCGCGATCAAATTGAGCAAGAAATTCGGGTGTGGTCTGACTTGCGACCGGGAGTTTGAAGCGTTCTTCCATATAATCGCGTACTATATCGGTAAGTTGAACATAGCCTTGTTCAAGCAAAAAATCTTTAGCGTCAAGCTTAAGGCGCAAATTCGTCAACTCCTCAAGCGTGCGATCCCAAAGCGATTTTGTCCCTCTTCTTCGATGCAAATAATACCACAACAGCGCGATAAATGCGAAACATACGCAAATAAGTGCATACCACAATAGGGAGCGTGACTTCTCCGCCGGGACGATTTCTCCCGCCAACTCCGGCTTAGTTCCCGGCGGAAGAGGTTTCAGCGTTGCGGTAAATTTCGGAATTTCGATACTTTTCTCTCCTTGCAAAGTACCGGAAAACTCCAGCTTAAGCACACCTGAATCAATCGCACCTTCTTTTATGGCGCAAAACTCAAACGCGACTTGCCACACTTGCCGGGTAAAACGCCAAGCTTTGCGTTTAATTTGAACCCGGCCTCGAATTGCCGCCCCCTCCCCCAATGTCAACTCGGTTCCGACCACCGATTCACATAACGGCAAGGCAAACTCCACTTTACCCGTAACCGGGTCGCCGACCGCGATCTCCTTTTGCGGCAAAAGCGTCACCGTACCGGGTAAATCAAGATTTTTTGGCAAGTTAAAGCTCAATAGCCAGCCGATAAAATATATCGACAGCATCGACAGGGCAAATACCCCGATTGCGATAAAAAGCAGTTTAAATATTCGCCTCATTGCTCAAGCCCCTACCATCGCGCCGCCCGCCGCCGTCGCCGCCGCGAGAAAAATTCGATCATCGGCGGCAATACCTCGCCGTTGTTGCCGATTTCAACCAGATCGACGTGAGCGCGGCGACAAATTTCCCGTCGGGCAACAGTGGCGGAGTCAAATGCCGCGTCGAGTTTTTTTAAAGCGCGGTCGCCTCCGGCAAAATACAATTGATTGCCGCTTTCGGCATCTTCGACCACCACCGGCAAAAGTGACGGCCAATGTTTTTCGATCGGATCGGCAACCCCGATAGCTATAACATCATGTTTGCGGTTCAACGTCTTTAAATTGAATTCAAAATCGCGTTCGTCAATAAGATCGCTTAACAAAAAAACCACACTGCGCTTTTTCAGCAAGCCGGCACTTTCGTTTAATGCCAGATTTATATCGGTTCCTTTGGAGGTCGGCTCAAAAGCAAGCATTTCGCGAATCAACCGTAAAGTGTGACTGCGTCCTGATTTCGGCGGCACATAAAGTTCGATGCGGTCGCTAAACATCAGCAGCCCGACTTTGTCGCCGTTGCGCCCCGCGCTAAACGCCAGAATTGCGGCAAGTTCCGCCGCGGTTTGCCGCTTGTTTCGCTCCGCCGAACCGAACCCGCCGGAGGCGGAAACATCGACCAGCAATAAAACGGTCAATTCGCGTTCTTCGACGTATTTTTTCACATAAGGCACGCCCATTCGCGCCGAAACATTCCAGTCAATATCGCGAATGTCGTCCTCAATGGCGTATTCCCGGACTTCGTCAAATTCAATCCCTCTGCCCTTAAAGGCACTGCGATACGCGCCACCGGTGATCTCTTCGACCATTCGATTTGTGCGTATCTCCAGCAAACGGATTTGTTTGGCAATTTCGGGGGGCAACATCAAAAACGTTCTCCTAAGGCGTACGCAATTGCTCGAGCAGCCGATCTATCACCGCGTCCGCATCGATATTCTCCGCCTCCGCCTCATACGACAAAACCAGTCTGTGACGCAACACATCGGGTGCAACATCCTTTACATCTTGCGGCAACACATACGCCCTGCCGGCAAGCAACGCCACCGTCCGAGCCGCAATCGCCAATGCGATCGATGCCCGCGGCGATGCGCCGAAGCTCAAAAGTCCGTCAAGTTCACTCAAGTTCGCCCCGGCTTGTCGCCCGGAGAGTTCCTTGCGATCTCCCGGCCGGGTCGCGATCACCAAGTCGAGGATATACTGTACGATCTTTTCGTCGAGGTAGACATTCTCAAGCATAGTTTTGGCACGCAATACATCATCGAGCGATGCCACCGCTTCAACTTCGATTTTCGGAGTCGGCCGCGCCATGCGTTCAATGATCGCAACTTCGTCATTCCGAGAAGGATAGCCGACTTTTAACTTAAACATAAAACGGTCAAGTTGCGCCTCGGGCAACGGGTAAGTACCCTCCTGTTCGATCGGATTTTGGGTCGCCATCACCAAAAACGGTTGCGGCAATTTGAATCCTTCGCCGGCGATGGTAATTTGCCGTTCCTGCATCGCCTCAAGTAAAGCACTTTGCACCTTTGCCGGAGCGCGATTGATCTCATCGGCAAGGACAATATTGGCGAAAATCGGTCCGGTACGAGTCGAAAACTCATGGGTTTCTGCGTTATAAATCCGCGTACCGATCACATCCGCCGGGAGCAAATCCGGGGTAAACTGCAAACGCGAAAAGCTTCCGGACAGCGTCTGGGCAAGAGTTTTGACCGCGAGTGTCTTTGCCAGCCCCGGCACACCTTCGAGCAAAACATGCCCGTCGGCGACCAGTGCGAGCAACAGTCGATCGATCAATTTTTCCTGCCCGGCGAGGACTTTGCCTATCTCGGCTTTGATGCGCCGAAGCGGCAAGGCGCAGACTTGAGCTTCCTCCTGAAATTTTTCGATGTCTTTTTCTTCCATATTCAACTCTCCGAATAATTGCGACAAAAAAAATCAATTGAACTCAAAAGCGAACCAAAATAGTTTTGCAATTAGCTCTATTAAGTAACATAAATTGCGGTAAGCTTTTTGTCAAGCTTTCAATGCGGCAAATGTTTACTCTTGGCACGCAACTGCCCGCAAGCGGCATCGCCGTCGGAACCCCGTTCGGTGCGGAGCGTAACATGAGCACCCCCGTCTGAGACAATTTTCCCGAACTCCGCGATCGCTTGGCGCGAAGGACGTTTAAATTGCGAATCAGTGGCGTTGTACGGGATTAAATTTACCTTGGCGTGGTGGGTACGGGCAAGTCGGGCAAGCTTAAGCGCGGCATCGCGGGAATCGTTGACCCCGGCTAAGAGAGTGTATTCAAGCGTAAATATTCGCCCCGCTTTCTCCAAGTACCGATCGGCGGCCGCCATGATCTCGGCAATGGGATAGCGCAAATCGCCGGGAATGATTTTTGCACGGGTCTCATCGTCCGCAGCATGGAGAGAAATTGCCAAAGTGTACTCTTTTTCAAGCTCCGCAAATTTCAACATGCCCGGCACATAACCGCTGGTGGATACCGTTATCCGCCGTGGCGACATGCCGATATATTCCGGGGAAGTAAGCACAAACAGCGCCTTGGATAATTCATGAAAATTCAACAATCCCTCGCCGATACCCATAAAGACCACATTGTCCGGATGCCTTTCGGCACGTTGCGTTCCGAGCAAAAACTCCTCGATGATTTCACCTGAAGATAAGTTGCGGACCAAACCATTCTTGCCGCTGGCGCAAAATCGGCAACCGACCGGGCAACCAACCTGAGTTGAGAGGCAAAAAGTCAGTCGATCCTCCTTACCAGGAATCAGCACCATTTCGATGCTTTCTCCGTCGTGTAACTCGATCAGCAACTTTTCGGTTCCGTCCGACGATTTGACCGCATCGGCAATAACTCCGCCGGGAGCAAAAAAATCCGTCGCAAGTGCATTGCGCAACGGCAACGGCAAATTTTTCATCTCCGCAGGAGCAATCACATCGTGCCGATAAATCCAGTCGAGAATCTGATTGGCGCGAAATTTTGCCACGCACTCCTTGGCACACCACGCCGTCAAATCTTCACGCAACGCTCCGGCGAGAAACGGTTTCCGGGGAATACAAGCCAAGACGACTACTCCAAATTCTTAATTTTCTCTTCGACCTGCGCCGGGTCAAAATCTTCATCTTCACTGTAATCAAGCGATTCCCGATAGGCTTTCAAAGCATCGTTTTTACGGTTCAATTTCATAAGAATATCGCCTTTATGCTCAAAAATCACTCCGCGCATGGAGTCTTGTTCCGAAAGACGCAACGCCAAATCTATATATTTTTTGGCATCTTCGTACCTGCCTTGCCGAAAATAAACCCATGCCAAGCTGTCGATATACGCAAAATTATCCGGCTCGGCCTGCACCGCCTCTAAAAGCAATTTTTCCGCCTCATCCAAGCGGACGTTGAGTTCGGCGGCGACATAACCGAGTGCGTTTGCCGCTTCGGAAGATTCGATCTGCTTGGTATCAACAATCCATTTCCAGATTCGGTTTAACAGCTCAACATCACCGAGTTTCTCCGCCACACCAAGTTGACGAAGCGCATTAGCCAAGTCGATTTCAACTCCGGGAGAGAGATTTTTCTCCATTGTTTCAAGCATATCGCGCATGGCTTTGTAGTCTTTTTTAGTCGCAAAAAGTTTTAGCATAAACTCGTCACGCGCCAACGGTGCTTTCAATTCCAAAATCGCTTTTTGCGCGTCATCGTATTTTTCCTGCGCCAACAAACAGTTTATGAATAGGATTTGAGCCGGATTTTTCCAACCGTCAAGCTGACGCAGTTTCTCGACAACAGGCATAACCAAATCGAATTTTTTTGCCGCTATGGCGACGTAAGCCAAACGAACTTCGTTGCCCGGAGTCGGAATTTCCTTGAGAACTTTTTGGATTGATTGCAACGCAAGTTCCGGCTTGCCGACCATCATATAAAAATCGACATCGCGGCTGGTCTGGTCGATACTTGCGTCTTTTTCGTTGGATTCCAGCTCAACCAACAGCTGCTCAAAACGCTCTTTAGCCGCCATGCGGTCACTGACAACGAGTCCGAAAAAGTGTTTTTGCCGGTTGCCGAAACGCGAAAAAAAGTAGTCGAAATCCACGGCAACATGCAACATCACCGTGCGAAAACGCGAAGGTTTCCGATCTAATTGGGCATCAAAATACTTCACTCCGTCTTGGTATATGCGCGATTGTTTCAGCGCAGAAGAGTAAATTCCGGCAATCCGATAATATTCGTCCAAATCGGCATCCGACAACGCGACAGGGTCGGTGATTCTATCTAAAACGGCACTGATTTTGTCGAGATATTCCCGGGGCGGCAAATTCGCGACGTAACACATCCGAAATGCAAATGCACACAACCCAAGTATTTTGGGGTTATCTTCGGCGATTTCGAGTAAATGTTGTGCAACCTTCCGGGCATCGGCACGGCTTCTGACCAAACTGTCGATAACTCGACGCGGAGGAATCGAACCCGGATCATCTTTCAGCACCTCAAGCAACAAAACGAACCGCTCGTCAAGATTGGGGTTTCGGGTCGCGTTTATGAAATTTTCCACAGCGCGAACTCGCGGCTCTTTTGCCGCCGATAGCTTCGCGGTTATCTCTTTTGCGTCACCTTCGACCAACTCGCGACCAAAAAGCGACATGCACCCGATCAGAGCAAAAACAAGCGTAATTTGAGTTGTGATTTTCATAAAATTCCCCCGCTGTAACAAAATAGCTACCTATAAAGGCTACCTATAAAAACACACGCCCGACACCAGTCGAATCGTAAGTGAAAGCAACCGGAGTCGGGCGACGTCAGCAAAAATAAGAAATTATTTCTTCTTGTGCCGCAACAGTTTCAGCTGCTTTTTCCGTTTGTGTTTGGCGATTTTTTTACGCCGTTTCTTTTTCAGGTTGCCCATTCTTCCACTCTCTATAAAGGTTTGAGATTTGTGTACTATATTGTAATTTAACCCCATTTCGGCAAAAATGCTCACCCCAAAATGAAAAAAAACGCTTTTTTTTGATTTTTGAAGCTTTTTTATCAACTGTTTTGAAGACAATTCCTGAAATTATCTCCGCTTTAGGTTGAAAATCTTTCGGTATTGCGGTATCTTTTGAGGTAGCCTTGAAAAAAGCGGGACTAAAAATGATCTACTACAATTGGATTTCGATATTGATTTTGGCAGTTTGGGTCTTCACCGGGGTCTGCACGCTCGATTTCATAGCCGCTCACTCCCGAAAAGAGGATGCCAAAACCAAATGGCTAAATCTTGCCGCTCTCTTGTTCGGTCCGGTAACTTTATTGTTTTTTTACATCTTTTTGCAAGCCCCAAAAGGGAATTCACCTGCAAATTACAAAAAAATTGAGCGTTCTTTAGGTGCGATTGATTCATCGTTCGCATTGCTGAATTTCGATGAAAAACCAGTTGTGCCAATCGACGGCAAAGTCGAATCGGCGGAATCGACGGCACGCGCCTGTGCGGTTTTGGAAAAGGCGTTTGAACGCAAAGCGACCAGAGTGACCATCACTCCCGACGATGAGGGGGAGTATGAGGTGTTTTTGCGAATCAACGCCATCGATAAATCCAGCGAACATTTAGATTGTCTCAGAGGCGGCAGTCTTGTATCCGCCCTTAAACACGCCGCCGGGATGGAGATTCGCGAACGGAGCAGCAGCCAAATCGGCAAGATTTTTGTAAAGATGAGCGGCTTAAAACTATCCTGTTTTGTCAAAACCTCGCGTGTCGCCGCCGGTGAAAAAATAGAAATCCGACTCGGAAACAACCCCCATTTTCCGCCGCTTGAAACTTTGGGACTCCCGGCGGAAGCCCTCGCCCGACTACACGAAATATGCGCAAATAAAAGCGGGTTGATTTTGCTGCTCGCCCCCCCTGGCGGCGGTCGCACCACCACATTTTACGCGATTTTGCAATCAAAGGAAATGCAAGATTGTAAAGTCGCCACGTTCGAGAGCCCGATTGAACTTGACCTTGAGAACGCAACACAAAACGAACTTGACCCGTTTGCCGGAAAAACCCTGCTCAAACTGGTCGGCGATGCCATCAATACCGGGGTTGACGCATTGGCAATCGGGGTGACACTCAACGACTCCGAGAGCGCCCGGCTTGCCGTCAACTTCGCCTGCAAAGGTCACTTGGTCATCGCGTTGCTCAATTGCATTACGCCTGCTGAAGCGTTCTCGAAGTTTGAACACTGGGAGATTCCGCCGCGAACATTCGATTCAACACCGTTGCTGCTGTTATCGCAAACACTCTTTCGGCAATCCGACAACAAACTTGCCGCCGTCTTCGCTTTGCCGGACAGAACTGCACTTGACAATGCCCTTAAAATCCCGCATCCCACATTTGAAATGGTTCGCCGGACACTCGGCGAAAAAAGCGATTTACTGCCCGAACTCGAATCGCAACTTCAAGCTCAGGCGATTTCCCAAAGCGAATT
The DNA here is from genome assembly GCA_031261965.1 of Victivallales bacterium. Taxonomy (GTDB): domain Bacteria; phylum Verrucomicrobiota; class Lentisphaeria; order Victivallales; family Victivallaceae; genus Victivallis. The sequence goes on from JAISIP010000105.1 coordinate 8,661, forward strand.
TGATCGTGTAGTAAAACTCATCTCGGCAAAAGGAAAGTAAACGATGGAACTTTTTGTTTGGATTCTTGTTCCGGCAATTTGCGCGTTAATCGGCTACAGTTTAATGCTGTACCGCTCTTTTGCCTGTCTGGTCGCTTCGGGCTTTGCGGCATATCTCGGTGTTTGGAGCGAAAAATTGCTTTTCCCGTTTTTTGAATTTTTGCCGTCAACTCAGGCAAGTTCGGCGGGAGAGATGATTGCAGGTGCGGTAATTGTTTTTGGAGTTTTTGCGGCGATTTACACCGCGCTGAATTTTGATCAAAACAGCTATGTCTTTCCGCTATTGATAGATAGCTTCGGGGGAGCTTTGTCAGGATTTTTCACAGGTTTAATTATAATCGGCTTCGTTGGCTTGACCTTTTGCTTGGCGACGTTCAATACGGA
>JAISIP010000195.1 GCA_031261965.1 Victivallales bacterium
AAGAGTTTTTCAATTGTCAGTATCGGCGTGGCTATCGGGTTTTACTCGACGGTCGGGCTTTTTCCGTATCGGTCGAGCGGCCATGCGATCACTTGTTGGGGATTTCTCACCGACAAACGCTATGCGCCGGGGAGTGCGGGATATTACACCGCACTTGTCATCAGTGACCCGGACGACGATAGGAAAGTCAACGGCGGCGGCAGGAAAGCACCCGACCGCCTCGTGGTTCTACCGATAGTGTGGAACACTAATTTTAATAAATATCAAGTTTCGCCGGAATATGTGCCAAACGCATACACGTTAGTAGAGGACTTTACATTTTTGTTTAATAAGCCGGCGTCTTATGCCACGAGCGGTGCGACGGGAGTTTCTCAGGCGCAAGGTAACATCACCGGCGGTGTGTCCGAGCCGGTTTTCAGCAATGAAGTGCCGCAGTTTACGGTTCGGGAAGATGTTCGTTTCTCATTTACCGTCAGCAATGAGAGCATATCCGATGCGGCGGGAGGCGTGGTGGAACTCTATGTGGACGGCGAATTTTTTACCCGTCTGTCAGTTGGCGCGCTTGCTTCCGGCAAAAGCGAGAAGTTCAAAAATGTGAATTTCGGTCGGCTTGACGAGGGCGAATATATTTTTGAATTGTTTTTTGATGACGGTCACGAGAATAGTGCGTTTGCAAATTACGACCTTTCGGAGTTCGATGTTACGCCAGAGAAACAAGCCAAACTGGTCTTTGACGAGGAAGATCCTTTTTTCCTCCTGTCGGAAGAGTCCAACGTCGAAACCGACGGACTGACTTCGGCGGAGTCGTGGGGGTATGGATTCTCGATTCAAAATATCGGTCGGGCCGCTTCAAGCGGCAAGGAAATTGTTACCATGCGTCTTGACGGCAAGACGGTACGCTCCTCGGCAATCGGCAAAATCGGCGCGAAAAAAACGGATTTTCAGATCGACGATCAACGATTTGGAGCGTTGAGTGCCGGGAATCATTATGTGGAGTTGCTGCTTTGCAACGAAGACGGGACAACGCTTGACTCAACTTCCATGTATCTTTCGGTCAGTGGGACAACGGCACCTGTCGGAGTACCCCAGTTTGTGTACGAAGATGAATCGCTCCCGGTAAGCGAACAGCCCAAGATCATGTTCACCGAAGAACGCATGATCGTGGTGTCCGGCGCGTTCCAGCAAGACTCTGACAGCGATACTTGGAATTTTTTGCTCGGAGACAATTCCGGCGCAAACCACACGATCAACCTTGCTTTCGGCGGAGTCGCCGGCGATATTACTCTGGTCTGCAACTCCAAGACCATTCAGCTTTCCCGCGGGTTTAATACCGTTGAAGTCAACGGAGATTTTTCTATTACAGTAGGCGGGGCGGGCAGCGAAGCCGGGTATTACCGCCTTGCGGTTTCGCCGCCGGATAAGGAGCTGTCTTGCCGGACGCCGGAGCTGATTCTTTCTAAAGAGTATTTGCGTATCGGAGCGGGTGAAACGGTCGAGGTCGGCTTGGCTTTGGGCTGGGATCCGGGACGCGAACTTACAGTTACAGTTGAAGATCTGTTTGGCGGGAATCCGGCTCTTTCGACCAACACGCAGAGTTTTACTTTTAACTCCGCAAACTGGTTTAATGTTCAAAAATTCACGTTGACGCTTACCGGTACTGCCGAAAACGATGAGCTTTGCTTTGTTTTTTCTTCACCCGGAGTGGAAGAACGGTATCTTTATGTGGCAGTCAGAGAAGATGCGGCTTTGTTTGCTCCGACGTTGCGTTCGGTTCGCGCCGAATCCGGCGGGGTGAAGTTAATTTGGGCTGCCAATGCGGACGATTACGACTATATCGGCGTGTCGCGACAGGCGGCGGGGTCAGGTCAATGGGAAAACATCGGTGAATACGATGTTTTACGCGGCAACGCCGTTATTGCCGGAGAAGACGCTACTCTTTACAGTTACAGGGTTTACGGCATCGCTCCGTCGGGGGAAAACTCCGACCCGAGCAACGCTCTTGCCGTTGATGAAGATTCCGGCGATGAAACGCCGCTTGTGCCGCTTCTGAACGGCACGCCGTCGGCGGAGATAAACCGTCGCCGGGCGCAAATTTGTTTTCAGCAGGCCAGCGACGATTGCGGAATTGACTTTTACGAGTTGCGTTACAGCTTTGATGCCGGGTTTGCGAACGCCGTGACAGTTCAAACCCGCGAGCTTACAGTAACGTTGAACAACCTTGCCAACGGAGTTTACTTCTATTCGCTGCGGGCGGTTGATCGCGATGGTCTGCAATCCGCCTGGAGTGCTAATAAAACGTTTACCATCGATTATCAAGCACCGGTCGATGCCGACGATTATCGCTTGACGCAGGCAACTGCCTTGATTCTAAACGAATCGCACGCCGAGAGCATTGGTGCTGGCGATAACGCGGATCTCTTTACGGTCAACCTCGACTCCGGCAGCTACCGAATAGAGGGCGATTTCGGAGCGGGAAGAGTCAACGCAGTGCTTTATAACAGTTTCGGCAAAAAAGTTATGAAGGTGAATTCTCAAAACGGCATAGTTTCCGGGAAAAGCAAACTCTTGCAAGGCGGAACCTATTTTGTGGAAATCGTAAATCGCGACGAAAAAGCCGGCGAAATCGACTACAACTTTGCGGTCAAAGGCGAGGTGTTCAAAGCCGGTACGCCGGAGGATAATTTGCCGGGCGTGGCGGTGGAGCGGGATTTGACCGTATCCGGCGATCAGGCGCGATTAAGTTCTGGCGGCTACGTCGGTTACGGCGACGGCGTGGATTTCTACAAATTCAACACCGCAAGAGGCGGAGTTTTTTCGCTTCAGCTCGACACCGCAAGCGCAAAAGCCAAGATTGTGATCGGCACGCTCACCTCAAAAGGTCGTTTTAAAGCACTTAAAGAGGTAAGTTCCGGTCGTGACCCGGTGGAGTTCAAGCTCGCCGGCGGAGAGTATTATATTAAAATCAAAGGGTCATCCGCAAAAAGCGCAAAAGGCAATACCGATTACTCCTATTCACTTTTGGGGGATCTATTTGCGGGTGAGGCTAACAACTCCAATGATTCGCTTAAGACTCCGCAAAAACTCACGCTGGGCAAAACCCAGAATGGCTGGCTCGGCTACGGCGACAAACGCGACTGCTTTGAGTTTGAACTCACGACAGCCGGGAATGTCACAATTGACCTTGCCGGTTTCGACCCGGGGTATAAAGTCGGCAAGGAGTTGAAACTCTCGCTTTACAATGATCGTAATAAAAAGCTCAAGTTAGACGGCTTTACCAGTCGCGATCTTCTTGAGGCGGGGAGCTACAAAGTGGCAATAGAAATCGCCGACTCCAAGAAACAGCAGACGCTCTATTCACTCTCGGTGCTTGCTTGATACAAGGCTATCTCTAAAGGGTATCTCTAAAGACGGGCTTGAGTTAAAAAATCGATAGAGCCGTAATTTGGAGGTGAGATTTTGCAAGTAGATGGCTAACATAGGGTTAACCAGATACGCGCAAGCAGTGCGCATACAAATACGAGATGCGATTTTTAGCCAAGCTTCCAGTTTTTAGAGGTAGCCTAAAAACCGGAAACGTGTTTTTAGGGGTAGTTGCAAGCTCTTAATTGTGTTTTTCTTCGACAAATTGTATCGTACTTCTTGAAAATCTCGCGAAGAATGATATATTTTATGTTTCGTATGGATTTGATATTGACTAAATCAACGATATAAGGAGTTGTTAAAATGGCCGTTCCGAAAAGAAAAACCTCTCGCATGAAGCGACGTCAGCGCAAAGCCGCCAACCGTTACGAAGGCGTGCAGGCGACCTTTTGCACCAATTGCAGCAAACCGACGACCCCGCATCGGGTCTGCCCCTCCTGCGGCTATTACAATGGCAAGCAGGTTTTGAACGTCGAAGCGTAAAAATCCCGACAACGGGGAGACTGAAGAGCGAATGAAAATTGCGGTAGACGCGATGGGTGCCGACTACGGACCGGGCGCTGTGATCGAGGGCGTGGTTATGGCTCTCGGCGACTATCCCGATTACGAGTTTGTCTTGGTCGGGCATTCCGGCAAATTGCCGTTTTATCTGGAAAAATACGGAATCGCCGATCATCCCCGGATTTCGATTGTACACGCCGAAACGGTGTGTGAGATGTCGGAGTCGTCTACCGTGGCACTCCGTGCCAAAAAAAATTCATCGATCACTGTATGTGCGCGATTGCTAAAAGAGAAAGCCGTCGATGCGATGGTGACCCCGGGTCACACCGGCGCGACGGTGGCAGCCACAAAAGTGCTGGTCAGAACGTTGCCGGGGGTAGATCGCCCGGCGTTGGCGGCGAGTATGCCCATGCAAAACGGCGGCAGATTTTTGTTGGTGGACGCGGGGGCAAATATCGAATGCACCCCGATAAATATTGTTCAATTTGCGATTCTCGGTGAAGTTTACGCGCAGTATTTGTTCCAATTGGATAGACCGCGCATTGCGTTGCTCTCGGTCGGCGGCGAAGACATCAAGGGCAATGATTTGACCAAAGAGTCGTTTAAGCTGCTTGAAAAGCGTACGCAATTGAATTTTATCGGAAACTCCGAGGCGAATGTGATCTTTGAAGACACCGCCGATGTTTTGGTCGCCGACGGTTTCTCCGGCAACGTTATGCTCAAGGGCATCGAAGGGCTGGCGAAATCGGTCATGTGTTGGCTTAAACGGGTTCTGTCAAAAAACGCGTTGAGGTTGACTGGGGCGATGTTGGCTAAAAACGCGTTTATCGAGCTGAAATCGTTCGGCGATGCCGATGATGTCGGCGGAGCGCCGTTGTTGGGTATAAATGGGATTTGCATTATCGGTCACGGTTCGTCAAGTCCCAAAGCCGTTCGCAGTGCGATTCGCGTCGCTTGCGAGTGCGTAAGTTTTGGGCTTAACGAGCGGATAGTTGCACGAATCAACGAAAGTTGCAGTACCACCGCCGAGTTGGAAGAAGAATTGTCAACCGGGAAATTAGTTAAGGAGTCTCATGAGCATTAGAATAGCAGGAACCGGTTCATATGTCCCGGAGAAGATTTTAACTAACGCCGATCTCGAAAAGATGGTGGAAACCAATGATGAATGGATTCGCACCCGCACCGGGATTGAGGAGCGTCATATCGCCTCCGATGAGCAGGCTACCAGCGATTTGGCATATGCCGCGAGCGTAAAAGCTCTGGAGATGGCGAACCTCAGCGGTAACGACCTTGACGCGATTATCGTCGGGACGATCACTCCGGATTATGTTTTCCCCAGCACCGGTTGCGTGCTTCAAGACCGGCTTGGTGCCACAGGGGCGTTTTGTTTCGACCTTGAGGCGGCCTGTTCGGGGTTGCTCTATTCGCTTGAAGTCGCCTATTCGCTAATGAAGACCCACCCCAAGCGGTATCGCCATGTGCTGGTGGTCGGCGCGGAAAAGCTCTCATCGATTACCGACTGGACAAACCGCAACACTTGCGTGCTTTTCGGCGACGGTGCGGGAGCTGTTTTGCTTGAGAATAACGATAACTCCGATAGCGATTGCGTTATCGGTAGCGATCTTCACACGGACGGCGGTTTCGGCGATATTCTGAAAATGCCCGCCGGCGGCAGTCGTATGCCGGCATCTAAAGAGTCGATAGAGAGCCATTCGCACTTCATTCATATGGAGGGCAAAGAGGTTTTCAAACTTGCGGTAAACGCCATGGTCAGTGCCGGGAAAACAGTTTTGGATGAGGCGGGGATCACTCCCGACGAGGTTAAATTGGTGATTCCACACCAGGCGAACAGTCGGATTATTCTTGCAGTTGCTCCGCGCCTGGGTGTTCCCGAAGAGAGAGTGTTTATCAACATCAACCATTATGGCAACACTTCCGCCGCGTCGATCGGCATATGCTTGGACGAAGCCGTTCGCTCCGGGCGTATCGACAAGGGGGATTATGTGTTGTTGACCGCGTTTGGCGGCGGACTTACTTGGGGAGCGATGCTTCTTAAATTCTGAAAAAGGCTACCTCTAAAAAAATAGCCTAAACAGTGGAGGCGTGTTATGTTGCTGTTTTTGATCGGATTGGGAATTCTTGTAGTCGGTTACTTCACTTACGGCAGGTTGGTTGAGAAGATTCTTGCCCCCGACGACCGCCCGACACCCAGTGTAAAAAGCCACGACGGAGTTGATTTTGTCCGCCTGCCGCACTGGAAAAACATGCTTATTCAGCTCCTGAATATCGCCGGAGTAGGTCCGGTGATCGGCGTGATTCTCGGAATCAAATTCGGGGTTGTGGCGTTTCTGATAATTCCCATCGGCAATATTATCGGCGGAGCGGTGCATGACTTTGTCGGCGGAATGATGTCGCTGCGGCATAACGGTGCGAACCTCCCGACTCTGATTAGAATGAATACCGGCAAAACTTTTTACTGGGCATTCTCGATTTTTATGATCTTCCTTTTGCTGTTGGTCGTGGCGGTGTTCATCAATATTCCGGCGCGGTTAATCGACGGTTTCTGGCCGGACAGTCCCTTCTTTTGGCTGATAACCGGGTTGATTTTTCTCTACTACATCGTCGCGACACTATTCCCGGTGGACAAAATTATCGGGGCGATATATCCGCTCTTCGGGGCATTGCTGATTCTCGGGAGTTTTGCGATCTTTTCGGTGCTGATGTATCGCGTCGGCAACGATCCCGAGTTGCTTTCGGAGTCGGAGGAGTTTCAAGCCGGAATGCTCACTGCGGCAAACAACAGCCCGATTTTGCCGATGCTGTTTGTGACCATCGCCTGTGGAATTCTCTCCGGGTTTCACGCCACTCAATCGCCGATTGTCGCCCGCACCATGGAGCATGAGAGTCAGGCGAAATCGAGTTATTACGGCATGATGGTTTTGGAGGGGATTATCGGCATGATTTGGGCGGCGGCCGGGTTGGCTATTTATAATCTTTTCCCGGAGCTGATGCGTGATAATCCGACCTTGGTGTTGTCAAAAATAACCAATTATTTTCTCGGCAGCGGCATGGGTACGCTTACGGTGATAAGCGTGGTGATTTTGGCGATAACCTCAGGCGACACAGCAATGCGCAGTTTGCGGCTCAGTCTTGCGGAGATGTTCGGTATTCCTCAACAAAAAATGCGCAACCGTTTCGGACTTTGTCTGCCGTTAATCGCGATAGTAACGCTGTTGCTCTGGTGGTCAAATCAGAGCGTGGAGACGTTTAACCAGCTCTGGGTATATTTCGCGTGGGGCAACCAGGTGTTGGCGTGCTGCACGCTTACGGCGGGTACGGTTTGGCTAATCCGGCAAAAGAAACCGGGCTGGATTACCGCATTGCCGGGGGCGTTTATGACCTTTATTGTCGCGACTTACATTCTTTGGATCTCTCCGGCACACGGTGGACCTTTGGGCAGACCCAAAGTGGGGTTCGGTCTGGAACTTCATACCGCGTATGTGCTGGCGATCGTCTTTGCTTTAGTAACGACCGCATGGAGTATTTGGCACGGGCGAAAGCTCGCAAAAAACGGGAACTAAGAGCTTATCAACTAATAAAGGGTATCTCTAAAAACTGGCTTGAGTTACAAAATTGGCAGAATCGCAATTTGGAGGCGCGATTTTGCAAGCATCTGGCTAACATGGAGTTAACCAGATGTGCACAAGGTCGTGCATACGAATGCGAGATGCAGTTTTTAGCCAAGTTTCCAGTTTTTAGAGATACCCTAAACGAAAACGCTCTGACTTGCCCCGATTAGCCATTCACTTGTCGAAAAAAATTGTAGATATTTCTTCCAATATCCCCGATTTTTTTCAACTGCGCGACTGGTTGCCCAGTGCTTCGTCATAATATTTCCATTATTAGTTCCTGAATCCGTGAATAAAATTATGGCAATCGATATTATCATAGTGTTTGCCATGCACTTGCAAAAAATCCTCTCTTCACCTGGCAGGTGAAGTTACGTTTTTTTACAAGCGCCTGACAAATCAAGCGATAGCATCGCTTATCCAAATTTTCTTTCACGGATTCAGGTAGTTGATAAGCTCTAATTGTTCACCGGCAAAAGCCCGGAGTCCTGG
>JAISIP010000206.1 GCA_031261965.1 Victivallales bacterium
TTTTTTGCCGCTCCCGTTTTGGTACGCTTTTTCTCGCCTGATCACGACGTACAGAGAATTATGACGCTATGCATGTACATTACGCCGTGGGGTTTCGGAATGATCGAAATTCACCGCTACGCCGGGTTTTTCTTTACCGGGTGCGGTCGCCCGTCGGTATCGGCGTGGCTCAACGCCTTGCGGATTCTCGGACTGATGATACCCTTGTCGATTTTGGCACTTTTTCTACATTCGCTTGCGGCACTTTTTGCTGCGCGACTGGTTGCAGACGTATTGGCTGGCGGTGTCGGCTTTATTCTTGCCAAGCGCATGGTTAACCGACTCCCCGCCGATGGAATGCCCCCGCCGCAAAACGCCAAGCCGCTCAAATTCAAGGGGTGGTTTCCCCACCGCTTGCAGGCACTGGCGACGGCGCAAGCCCATATTGACAGTGCAAGTGACACGCAATAGGAGACGCATATTTATGAGTATTATACCTTGTATTTTTGACCAAGACAGTTACGATACGCCCCAAGAACGACGCAGAGATTTGCTCACGCGAATGTTTTTCAACGCTCGGTTGAACTGCCATTTGCGCATTTGGGTAAATTTCTACGGAGTCGGCAAAAATGCCAAAAACGGCAAACTTAATCGCGTGCAGCAAATTCGCTTCAGCGAAAACAATGTCCGCATTCTCGAACGCTGCGGGGCAAAAATTCACCTGCGCGGATTGGAAAATCTCTCTGCAGAACCCGGACCGTTCGTCCTTGCCGGAAATCATATGAGTTCAGTCGAGAGCTTGCTGCTCAACTCAATAATCACCCCGCGACTGGAATTTACGTATGTGATCAAAAACAACACATTTTCGGTGCCGTTCTTGCGTCAGGCGATGATGGCTATGGACGCGATCGGGGTTGATCGCGCCAATCCCAAAGAGGACTTCAAAGTCGTTATGAGCGAAGGAGCCGCCCGACTTTCAAAGGGGTGTTCGGTGCTGATTTTTCCCGAGGGTGGCAGACATGCCCAGTTCCTGCCGGAGCGATTTAATTCGATTGCGGTCAAGCTCGCATTAAAAGCGGGGGTCAAACTTATCCCGTTCGCGCTGAAAACCGATTTTATCGAACGCGGGAAATTGATTGCCGATTTTGGGGCAATCAACCCCAAAAATGAGATATATTTTGAATTTGGCTCACCCATTGAAGTCGTCGGCAACGGACGCGATGCCCAACAACAAGTGATTGAATTTATTGTGCAACACACTAGTCGCCGGTCATCCCGATAGCCTTTAATTTTGCATTCGCATTGTAATTTCCGAAACCGGGTGCAAGTAGCGTACAGATTCCGAAAATTCCTGCTTTTTTAACACAATATCATCAGCGGAATTTCGCAATGAATCCCGCAGGATTATTTGATCTTTCACCCAAATGAATTCACGCAGCAAAAAACTTCCGTCTCTAAGAGCGAGTAAATTCAGCTCGTTCGATTCCGGGTAGCGTTCACTCTCAATTGAAATTATACTTCCTGCACTCAAGCCGATTCCAGGTTGCCCGTTATCAATCAGCAACGCGCAAATTCCACAACCGCCTCCCGTTGATGAAACGCTTCTATTAGAAGTATTGCGCAGCAAATATGTATGCAAAGACTCCAACGACGGTTCGTAATCGGCAAGCAGACTCAACTCCGCCAACGGAATTTCGCTGCCGCATTCGTTGCGTGAATTTTTTCGATTAAAACTAACCTGATAATTTCCGCTCATTTTCCCCTGTGAAGACCCCCGGTCGAGCAGACGCGCATTGAATAACTCCGTGTAAAATTCATTGCGCAACTCTTCGTCAAATTGCAAATAAACCGCAATTTTTTCAAGTTGAATCGGGTTCAGCAAAAAAATCTCCTTTTTTAACTGCGAAATCGCCGCCGGAGTGATGTTCAACAACCGTGACAGCTCCCCTTGGCGTTTATTAAGTCTTTGCAACTGACGTGCGATTGTCCCCCACCCGTTCACGTGAGATGATATTTCCATTGATTTTCCCCCTTCTTTGTTTGTTTGACAGCCTTTACTCGTTAACCTCTGGGGTAATATACACTATATTAAATAGTTTTTATACTTAATTTATGAAATATTATTAAAATATCATAAAAATCCCTTTGACTTTAAGAAAATAATTACATATATTTTAATAAAGATCTAAAAAAGGAGAAAAATTATATGACTTGTTACGCAACCCAGTACGGTAACTTATCTGATTGCCGCAAATGCAAATTAAAACGCCATTGTCGGAATGCTGGCGATCCGCCGCTACTATCTTTGAATGCGCCGCAGGAGGAGATAAACAATCACATTCTCGAAAGCCGTCGTTTGTTTTCGTCCGAAAACCGTATGCGATCGGCGGAGCAAGATCGCCGCTACTCCAGAGCCGATCTGCTCGAAGTTATCACTTTTATGGCATCGCTGGACTTTAACTCAATTGAGCTGGTGATGCGCAAGCTTGAACACCCGGAACTCAATTTGAGCAAATTAGCCGAAAGCCGCGGAGTCTCCCGCCAGGCTATTCACAAAATGGTAAACAAACGTCTCGCGCAAATTCCGGAATTGGCCGCCGTTCTGACTTATCGCAAGCACAGAAATCGGCAACCGATACGGGCAAATATCACAACATTTATGGAGGAAGTATGTCGCATCCGCAAACAAACACAAGAGAATCGATTGAAAAAGCCAAGGCTCGCCTCGAACTGCTTGAGGAGATTGAGATCCTCGAAACCGAGTTTGCTCTCATCACCAATGAGTATACTCAAAGGCACCGCCATCTGGAAGCACGACTCGATGCTGCCACCCGACCGATAGCCTAAAGGGTTTCCTGAAAAATGAAATGCCGGGGAATATAGCTCCCGGCGTTTCGTTTTCTCTACCCCGGAGCTATACATCATGGCAGTTTTTTTATGTATTCCAAATAACTTCGAGGAACCTCGTAACGAACTCCCCGCTCGGGCTCAAACAAAATAGATTGTTCACTTTCCTGAAACAACTTTCCGATCTCCACGCGACCATCCCGATATTTTATCTCGTAATTCGCAATCCACACATCAATCGCTTTGGGGCGGGTTAGTTTGCCTTTCTCTATAACAACCGAAATAGTGCGACTCTCGGGGCGAGCGTGCGGATGCGAAACCGTCACAAGGTGTTTGCCCGGCGACAGGTTGCCGACCCGCAATACTTCGGTCATCGCTTTGGTATCCTGACTCGCCTGGGTTACTCCAATAAGTTTGCCGTCAATCTCCACTTTTACCCCGACAGGACGAACGGCAAGTTCCAATTCCCCAGTGCTTGATAAAAGCACTAATTTGATTTCGTCTTTGTAACCGGCGGCAATTTCGACTTTGCGTTTAACCGGGTCAAACCCTTCTTTTTCGGCTCTAATTTCGTAAATTCCCGCCGGTATATCGGTTAATACGCACGGCGTAATGCCCCGTTTTTGGTTATTTATAAATATCGCCGCTCCATCTGGAACGCTGCTAATTGAAATCCCGCCCGGCAGAGACGCAAGCACGTACTCCGCTTTGAAATTTTCCCCGCGACTGAGCGATACAGTCTGCTCCAATGGCAAAAATCCCGCCAGTTCAAAGCGAAGCTTGTATTTCCCTTCGGTCAATTCCCCGCGGTACGGTGTCTCCCCCACTACCCTATCATCGATTGTAAGTTGCGCCCGCGGCGGCTTACTTAAAAACTCAACCTTTACCATGTTCGCGTCAAGATCGATCATCACCTGTTTCGGTCGGGCACCGTCAGCAGACCATTTTACTTCACGCTCCGCATAACCCCGCATACGCAATTGACCGACAAACTCCTTGCCGGAAGCGACCTTTTCAATCACCAGCGGAGTCGTACCCAACACCCGACCGTCTACAACTAATTGCGCTCCGACCGGCTTAGTGTTAATCAGCACGGCAGCTGTCTCTGGAGTCAAGTTGACCTTTATATTGCGTTTTTCGGCGTTCTTGAGTACGACAGTTTCCCATTTACGCTCATGATTCGGGGCGTGATATTTAAACAAATATGTTCCGCCCGGCAACATAAAAGTTACCGGCGTATTGATCGCTTTTTGGTCGTCCACAATCAACGTCATTCCCGCCGGACCGGTCACCGTGACCGCAGCTTTTTCGGGTTCTTTGGAGCAACCGGCAAGTATCGCCACAGCGACGGTCAAAATTGATATTGCAATCCTAAATTTTAATGTCATCGTTTCCGTCCCCTCAACCAAGAATCAAGTTTGAACAAGCGTTCTCGTGCAGTGTGGTATGTGCGGGAGTCCTCGTCAGACAACTCCATCGTCTGCAAAAGAATGTTGCGTATGCCGTCAAAGTCCCGAATCTGACCTAATCTGACTCGTTCGACCTCCAAATTATCCAATTTGCGTGCCCGGAGCGACTCCGCCTCTTCAAGTCGTTTACGCGCTCTGTCCCAGAGTTGCGGGCGCGGAGTAAACTGTTCTAAGGCTCCGACCACCAACCGATAGCGGCGAATCGCATCGCGTAAATTGCTGCCTTTCGCCTCGCGATTTCCGTAATAATCTTCCGCCTTGGCAAAATTCGCTTCGGCCTGCCGTCTGAGTTCTTCAGGAGTCAGCGAAATCGTTTGCAGACCATAATTTTCTGCCAAATCACCGATCAAACTCTCCAGCAATCCCACGCTGCCCGGAACGTAATTGCCCAAATAACTCAGCTGTTTTACCCGCGTGCCGTCGGCGATCATCACTTTTCGTTTTTGCGACTTGTCCGCACCGGGAGAATTCGGAGTGGAAATCTCGTTCCAAATCCCTGAGCTGTTAACCCGATTTCGGAATATTTCCACTGCGTCTTCACTCAGTTTCTCCGTTCTGCTCACGTGGCGATGCGACTTAATGTCGTCAATAGTGAACTCCAATTTTTCGTCTTCCAAAAGCAAGGTAAAACGAAACACGTTGTCCCGCGAAATTATCGATTTTTCATAAAGAAGCGAAAACTCTCCGGCAACAGGCAAAGTTTTTGGGGTCGATGTCGCCGAAGCCGGCGCGAGCATCAGCATCTCCGCCCCGATACCGATAACCGCCAACGCTCCGATTAGCACATAAAAGAACCAGCCGGAAAAACGCGGTTTATCACCCATTTTTTCGGGAGCAACCGAAGCGGAATCTTTCTGTTTTTTTGGGTCGAACAGCGTTTCGCCATCGGCTGAAAAAAACGCCGAAACCACCTTGGGATTCTCACTCTCTTCGGGCAACTCTCCGGGTGCTGACAAAACCACCGTCTTGTCGTTCGCCAACACTGCTGTTTTACGTGATTCAGGGGTCGCCGAATCACCGTCCACCGAGCCGAACACCAATTGCGGGACAGCATCGCCAAATCCGCTTACCCGAATAATCTGGTCGCCTATGGCAACAAGATCGCCCTCGGCAAGCACCTGTTCGGTGGCGATTTTTACTTGATTGACCTTAACTCCGTTGGTGCTGCCGAGATCCTGTACCCGCCAAATACCGGAATCGTCACAGAATAATTTGGCATGATATCGGGAAACTCCGG
>JAISIP010000076.1 GCA_031261965.1 Victivallales bacterium
GTCTGAGAGTCGTGCAATTTTGGACACCTTTTTTCTTTATATTCTGCAAATCATAGTCTGAATCATCTGCAAATCATAGTTTGCCCTTGACTTTAAGCTCAAATTTCAGTATTGATCGGAGAACTTAAATTCAGAGGTTCTCCTCAGCTATAACGCACAAATCTTTATCCACGACCAGACCGCATTCATTGACATGGCGCGGACTTTTGCCGTCTGATTCTATCAGCAGCAATCGAACCTCTTTGTCGTGGCAAAAACGGGACAAGCTGTCGAGTTCTTCACTCTCTAAAAACGCCTTGCCGAAAACCAGAATAAAGAGTTTTAGCGGTTTAAGTTCGCAAAGTAAATTCACATATGCGCAAAGCTTCTCCAGCAAGTCGCATTTATGGTCGGCTATTTCAAGCGAACAGAGTTTGGCGATGTTTTCGGCACTCATGGCACTGTCATATTCAATATCCAAATTGAAACTTGCCCGGAACTCTTCGGCGAGGTCAAAAATCATTCGCTCCAACTCGGTTATCGCCCCGGTTTGTTCCGGGCAGCCCAAAAATTGCGCAAATTTTTGAATCAGCAATTTGCCGATCGACCGGGAGTTCAGATCGATTGTGCTAAAATCAAAAATCGCCGTCGCGTTTTTTTCAAACGACAACTCCTTATCGTTCAAAAGCAGGTGAAATCCGCCGTCTTTACCCTCAAGTTGCGCTTTAATCTCTGTGATAATTTCAAACAGAAACCGTTTATTCTCGATGCTCAAGGTAAAAAATCCCGACTCCGGGATAGTTATAGCCGACTCAATGCCATATCGAGTTAACGTCAAATTATCCATTTTACTCCTCCTCAAAAATCGTAAGTTTTTCGACCGTGTCCAAAAGATTGCTGTTTTTGCCTCCGAGAATCCACTCGATTCCGGCAAACTGTTTCTCGGTGATGTCCAAGATCGCCACATTCCCGGCTAGCGGTTTATTTTTTCGGATTCGCTGGCGTATCTGAGTTGCCACGGTTTTATTGACGGCAAGTTTCGCATAAACCGAATACTGCAACATAAGAAACCCCTCGCGGACGAGGAATTTGCGAAAATGCGCGTAATTTCGCTTGTCCTCCGCCGTATCGGTCGGCAAATCAAAAAGCACCATTGTCCGCATAAATCTCCAGCTCATATTTCCGCCGCTGATACAGGAATACCCAAAGTAAAAATGTCTTCAACTTCGCCGCGCATAAAACGAAAAATACGGTGCAGATATATTCGAACCGCCGGAATAAAGCTCTGATTCCCGCCGTTTATCTCCAGCTGCGAATTAAGCACACGCAAGATGGAGCGTTTGTGGGACTCTTCCTCTTCGGGCAACATCATCGCCAAGCGATCGACGGCGGGGCGAAACGGCTCCATTAGATCGCTCGCCAAATTAAACGCATTTTCCATTCCGCGATGAAAGATGCCCAACTCCGGGATATAACCGCAAGCGGAAATTTCCCGCGCAAACGTCGCTGTTAGAAGTGTATAACCGTAATTCAGAGCGTTGTTTACACTATCGGAGTTGTTCCGGCTGAAATTCGCCCCGAAAAGCGTCCGAAAATATGCCGCCGCCGCGTGTGCCTCGCGATTGTCCGAATCTCCGTCCAAAACCTCTTTTCTATACGCCATAAGCAAGTTATGTTCACTCTTTTTGCCGTGATGCGCAAGGTGAAGTGCCTGTTGGCGAATCTTTTCTTTAACCACCAATTTCCAGCATTGTGCCTTGAGTTCTTCGCTCCAGGCGATCTGTTCTCTAATATTTTTCGCCGCGCTGTAATGGGCATGCACCGGGGTAAACACCGAACTCGGCAAGTGCTTGCGGTCGCAAAAGATGATGTTTGCCCCGGCTTCACTTAAATCCGTCACCAGCGCGGCGGTGAGAGCCACTGCGGTGCTTTCGATAATCAGGGTTTCGATTTCACTGATATGTACCCGCTCCTCCTTTACCGAACGGATAACCATCGAGCCGAGCAACGAATCTAACTTACAGCGTTTATTGATCACAATTGTCCGAAACCCCGCCATGAAATTTCCTCCTGTATTGTCTTGACTTTTCTCCTCTTATGGGTATCTCTAAAAACTGGCTTGGGGTAAAAAATGGCATATTCGTAATTTGAAGGTGTGACTTCGTAAGTATCTGGCTAACAAGCACGTTAACCAGATACGAACAAGGTCGCGCATACAAATGCGAGATGCGATTTTTGGCCAAGTTTCCAGTTTTTAGAGATGCCTTATACATTACACCTTGGTGTTTAAAATTGCACGGCGAGTTCAGATAATTTTTTTACAATTCGCTCTTTTGCAAAAAAGAGTCGCCCGCGAGGAGCGGGCAATTACGCACACCGATCTAAAAAGAGGGGGGGCAATTTCGGACAGGTCACGTATTTTGCCGCCGGCAATGAAAGAGGTTTCATGTCTGAGAATCGTGCAATTTTGGATGTGCGATTTTCAGCTCAAGTCAGTTTTTAGAGATACCTGCAATATAAGAAAAATAACAAAATAAACGTTTATCACTTGTTTTTTCGTATAAAATATGATATACTATGCTTGCGGACACAATCAGGTGATTCAATGAAATATGAAATTAATTGGCAAAAAAAAGCCACGAAACAGTTGTTAAAACTACAAATTTCTACACAAAAACGGATTACCGTTGCAGTACAGAAACTTGCGGACTCCGCAGCGTGGACAAATGTACGACCAATGGTGAATTATCAGTATTCGCACCGCCTTAGAGTTGGGGATTTTAGAGTACTGTTCGATGCTAATACAACACCCGGCGAACCGGGAGAAATTAGAATTCTCGATGTCCAAGAAGTTCGTAAAAGAGATGATCAAACTTATTAAAAATATGTTTTGGTACAAATAAATACAAACATTCTAAGGTATCTCTAATTGTACTTGCTGTTTATATAACGATATTTATGTAACGATATATGCCTTTTCAAAAAAAGGAGAAATCAAAAATGACTACAGATGTTCAAATTGTACGCAGTGCCGGTGTCCCGGTAGCAGCTGTATTGCCGTGGAGCGAATATACGCGATTGGTCGCTCTGGATAAACCCTCGAAAGAAATAACAGCGGGAATCCCGCATAAGGTTGTGGAAATGGTCGTATCAGGCGATTCTCCAATCAAGGCGTGGCGACGGCATCTTGGGTTGACACAAGTGCAAGCCGCCGAAAAAATCGGAGTGACCCAAGGAGCATACGCGCAAATGGAGAAAACTCGAAAAAGTCAAGACGCAACACTCCGTAAAGTAGCCGCCGCGTTTGGCATTGATTTCGACCAGCTGGATATGATAGACTAATTGAATGCTCATAATCAGCGGTAATTTTCTCCTGTATTGTCTTGACTTTTCACCTCTTGCACATTACATTACACCTTGGTGTTTAAAATTGCACGGCGAGTTCAGATAAAGTTTTTACAATTCGCTACTTTTGCAAAAAAGAGTCGCCCGCGAGGAGCGGGCAATTATGCACACCGATCTAAAAAGAGGTGTGCAATTTCGGACAGGTCTCGTACTCGCGATCCGGAGCTGAAAGTTGACGGAAAGTCTGAGAGTCGTGCAATTTTGGACACCTTTTTGTAAACCTCAGTTTCGTCACATGTCAATTGGTTGACGATTTTCTTTGAAATATGACAGAATGCTTGAAAATATAGAAAATGCCGTTATATTAACCAAAGGCAAAGTGAACAAGGAAGTTGCAGGATGATAAAAATCTTAAAAAATGTTGCGTGCGGGATAGGTAATGTTTTTATTGATGTCTCCTCCCCAACCCCTTGCTTGAAAAATCATCGCGGAGGATTTCGTGAGGATGCCGCCCAATTGCGCGGAGATGCCCAAAACGTGTTGCGTGGAATGAGCCGGAATATCAAAAGAGCAAAAAATGGCAAGATCCGGTAAAGCAACGCTTGCGCGGAAGGATGACAATATTGAAGAATCCTTGACCATTCACAATCAGGAAATTGATACTCCGGTCTTGCCGATTGAGCAAATGAAAACATTGCATGACTTTCGTCCTGATGTGGTCGACTGGATACTCAAACAAACAGAAGACGAGGCAAATTTTCGTCGTACCCGCAATGTAAAAAATGATCACAATATCCACCGCGAAAGGCTTATAGGTCAAGTTTTCGGATTAGTCATCGGTTTATCTGGAGTGATTGGCGGGGCATGCGTTGCGATTTATGGGCATCCTGGTGCCGGTGGCACCATTGCCACGGTATCGATTGGCACACTGGCAGTGGCATTTCTCAAAGCGCAAAAACGATAAAAAAACACCCCGGACATTTGAGCATCGTTGAGAGGCTTCCAGGGTTCACTGTGTATACTATACACCTTATAAGAAAAAAGTCAACTGTGATTTCGATAAAATCTGATAGCCGTGCAATTTTTAAAACTCCGAACTAAACAGGTCAGGGGTTTCGCTTTTTTGGACTGTCGGCGTTAATTCCCGATTTAGCGGTATGCGTTGCTCGTACATCCCTGTGACCGACTGCGTGACAAGAAAAGCCTGTACGCCTGATATTTTGTTGTTCATCGTGTATTTAGTCTTGTCATCTTTGTTACCACCGATTTTTGATGTGTCGCAAGTTTGAGCATTCATCGTTATCAAATTTAATAGCTGAACAAGTTGTTGTGTTTGTTCATATGTTTTCAGTGCAGCAAATTGTTCACGCGTAATTCTTTCAGCTTTAATTTTCTTGACCGTCGGATAATTCGCGTAAAACGGCTTTTTTATCTGCTCGATGATCGCGTCATACACTTTGAGGTTGTTTTCGCGGGAAATCACTTTCCCCTCTTTATTTTTCGAATTGCGTTCCCGGCTGGCGAAGTGAATATCTTCACGCGTTTCCTCATCGGCACTTAGCTGTTTGTCCTTGACCAACGCCAGGTATTTGACGATGTCGTGAATGATCTGAATAATCTCCCGACTCGGATACCACTCGGATTCCACGCTGCACTGCAAGTCACCCGAACGCATGTGATAACGCACTCCGTCGATTTCCAAGACGCTCATCATCGGGATTTTTTTGATAATGACTTCCGCATTGGGGTACTCCTGCAACAACTCAGCTTCGGAAGTCGGCATCACCGGCACCGGGATGATCTTGCGCAATCGCTTTGGGGTTTCACCCTTTTTGATTTGCACCGAAGTAAGTTTGTCATCGTACTCAATCAAGCGGTTATAGGCGTTGTACCTCGAAGTATAGCCGCCGTATTTGGCGGGGTCGCTGCCTTTGCGCAACGGGTATTCTCCCTTGCCTTTGGGGTGGATAGTCTGATCGTAAAACGCCCCTTTCTTCTCAAACGGACGGGTGGTCACGCTGTATTTACCCAGATATTTGCGGTTGTCAAACAAATATTTTACGATCTTCCCGCCATAGTTGGTATTCCAAATCCCATTGCGGTTAACCGTAAAAAGCCGCTCCAACGCCCGATCTTCGTTAAAAGTATGGTTATTTTTCCAATACTCACCGAACACACTGTCCCAAACGTTGCCGACCACGATATTCAAGTAAGCGTCGTGAGCGTGATGAAGATTGTTCACCTCGCGGCACTTTACCAGCCCGGCCTTGTGACGAAACTCCGAGACGTTTGACGCTTTGCTGTAAACAATTTTAGTCTTATCTTCGCCGAAAAGTGCCTTGAGAGCCTCCGCCGTCGCCTTGACCGCCTGATTGGTGGATACCAATTGTCGGTTGATGAATCCGCCGATCACATCGTCGGACAAAGGTTTCGAGCTGGTCAGCCGGTCGAATTTCTCGGCGGTGATCAACTCTTTCTTCTTCAGCATCTCCCAATACGGTCTCATTTTCAGACGGACGGCGTCGTCGATCGGGTAGCGGTCGCCCTTTTTGGCGTTGGCATCACGCAAAACCAGAACTTTGTTGGTCAAGCTGTTATCCAAAATACGGCATTGGGGGTAGATGTGGTCAACGTCGTACTGGTCGTTGTTAAGCTTTCCCAAATCTATTGTTGCGCCGGTGTACATACATTTGCCCAACTGGGTGAAGTAGAGGTAAACGCGTTCGCTACGGAATTCCTTTTCGTCCGTCCGCTTGTTGAATTCATTCATCAACCCGGTCAGATCACCGCCGTCTTTGACCGCCTTTTTCAGCAAAGATTCAAGCTGTTTGCGGCGGCTCGACTTCATCTTGCCTTTTTGTTTTTTATCTTCGGCACGGGTGACTTCAATCATCACTTTTTTGGGCGGCTTGCCGTTGATCTTCTTTAGCTCTTTTGCGATTAAGATCGATTGCCAGATCGAACGCTTCACCAATGGCGAACAGTACAGATCCTCCACAAACCGGGGATCAATTGTTTCGATTTTGGCGTTGGACTTTTGCGCCACTTTATCAAATTTAGGGCAATAATTGTCGCTGTTTAAAATTTCCATCAAGTTCAGTTCGGTCTCTTCCAAAAGCTGAATAATCGTCTTGCTCTCATCGGTATTTTTGTCTTTGGCGGTGATTCCGCTCAAAAATTTTTCGGAAAATCTACCCCATTTTTTGAAGTTGAGTTTCAGCAGACTATCCATTTGCCCAGGAGCAAGAACAGCTCCGTAATTGTCCTGTAGCTTTTTTCTCACCATCTTTTTCTCATCGCCGAACACAGTGTGCCACAAAATGATTTTTTCGCACATCTCATTATTCGGCTTATCCCCCAAAATAGCCCTGAGCTTAATCAGCGAGGATAGCGAAGAGTTAAACGCCTCGTCGTTCTCATTCTCCTTGCCGACCGCGTCTTTTGAAGAGATTTTACCTTGCGCAACAAGATAAGCTTTGATTTTCTTTTTTGATAACGATGTCTCAGTTTGGCAAATGCCGTTGTAAAGCAGCATTTTAAGCTCATGTCTAATGCGGTTGCCGTTGATCTTCAGGTTGTTCAGATCGTTTAACAGCATATATTTCTGATAGAGCAACGATTGTTGGGGTATCACGTCTTCTCCGCGCAAATAAGTGCATTGGGAGGTTAGATTATTGATAAACTTTTCACCGCAAGCACCATCGTCCACCATCTCATCGAAATTCCACGGCGTGATTTTGCCGGGCTTTTTGACGATCCAGCCGAATTTGCCGTTGTGCTGGTCGTTTAGCGGTCCGACATAGTACGGAATGCGGAACGTCAACAGCGAAACAATCTTATCGGCGACGCTGCCGTACTTGTCTGTTTCGGCAAGAAACGGGAAGTTGCGCTTTTGCCGTTCTAAAATCGCCCACAACTCCGCCTCGGTCAACTGATGTGGGATGTAGGAATTTTCGCTTGTGGTCTGAATCCGGCAAAGCGTCTTATCCTCGATCTTCGCCTTCAGTTCCGAGTAGCCGGTTTTGTCGTTGAACTTTTCCAGCAGCTTATCGGTATATTTGAGAAAATCCTCATAAGTCGCGGTCATTGGATCTTCATTAGTTTTTTTCTTATCTACGCACATCGAGTGATGTGAAATTATTTTGCGGTTGTGTTGTAAGTTTGAGCCGATATAGTTAACATAGGTGGCATTCTGGGATTTGCGGCGAAACATCATGCCGTATTCTTCCGGCAAATTCTCGCGGATAAAGTTTTTGAGCTGAGTCAAATCTTCACGATGTTCTTTGTATCGTTCGACCATGGCTCCGGCAATAGATGACTGCCCCGCCATAACCCGGTCAAGCTGCACAAGGTCGTAAAATTCTTTCATCGCTTCGAGCGTTTCAAGACGTTCTTCGCTTAAAATCGGCTCCGCCGCCGCCAGGCACTCTTCGTATTTCTCAGGGGCAACGGAGAATTTGAAATCTTTGAGCTGGTCTTTGAGATCTTTTTCCCGCTCCGACAATTCATCGTCAAAAATTTCGGCAAGTTTAATTTTATTGCCGCGCATGGCATCGAAAATATTTTTCAAATGTTTATCGCCGTCGGGATTAAGCAGCTTTTGAACATCATCATCGAACTGCCATGAGTTGGATTTGCTCTTATCTTTGAGAATCGCCGGAATTTCGGCGATTCGGTCAAGACAAAACTCCACCCCCAGTGACTGGTTGATTCTTTCGAGAATTTCGCGATAGTTGCCGTCGGTTCGTTCCGGCTTGAAGTTCGGGAAGAGAAAATGCCCGCGGTATTTAATCAAGTGGTGACAGGCAAGATAGAGTTTCCGCACATCGTTTTCGTCGTTTTCAAGCAGATGTTCGCGCAAGTGATAGACGGTCGGGAATTTTCCATAATAATCTTTGTCGGTAAATGCGGCGTCATTGAACAGCGGGTATTTTGTCCCCCGGTCTTCCGGCGTAAGCGAACTTTTGTTGAGCCGAATGAAAAACGATTCGTCTTTTTTTTCCATTGCGCCTTTGAAAAGCTCCTGCAAAAGATCGATTCGCACTTTGCGCCGCGCCATTCGCCGCCGGGTGGAGCGAAACGTACGCCGGGTTGACGCGTCTTGAGCCTCTTCAAAGAGTCTCGCCCCGCATTGCAACTTGCCATTCTTAGTAAGAATATTATACTCGGTGTCGGTTGCGCAAAATCCGACCGAATTCGTGCCGATGTCAAACCCCAAATACCACTCTTTGCCGCTGTTCTCCATTTCTCACTCCCAAAATTATTTCTAACGTTTTACAGTTCAAGGAAATCTTCCAATTCGGTCAGGCAAGTTGCTTTGCCGTCGGGCGAAAGGTAGACTAAATCTTCAAGCCGGATGCCACCCCACTCCGGGTAATAAAGTCCGGGTTCGACCGTAACGACTTCGCCGCCGCGCAATGGAGTCGCGTTGCGCGGCGAAAGGCGCGGTGATTCGTGAATATCCAGTCCCACCCCGTGACCGAGTCCGTGAAAAAATCCGAACGCCGCTTTTTCCCCCTGCCCGGTTCGAAATCCGGCTTTTTCCATGCCCTCTGCGGCAACGCGGTGAATTTCCGCCGGATTCGCCCCTATTGCAATAAGCGTTTTAGATAGCTCACGCGCCGTAAAAACCGCCTCATAAGCGCGTTTGACTATATCGGAGGCTTTGCCGCGAACCACCGTCCGGGTCAAATCCCCCCAGTATCCCGTCGTCGCCGAACGGGGAAAAATATCCATGACAATCGGACTGTCGGCGTAAAGAACTCCCGAACCCTGGTTGTGAGGTTGCGAACCTTGAACTCCCCCGGCGCAAATCGTGCCGGTCGGGAGCATTCCGAGCCGCACCATTTCAACATCGATTTCACCGCGCAAAATTTCGCTGGTCAACACGGATTTATTCCAAATCAACTGCCTGGAGGAATCAATCTCAGTCTCGCGAAGAACGGCAAATGCCCGACGGCATCCCGCCTCCCCGGCGCGTTGCGAAAGAGTGACCATTTCGACTTCTTCCGGGGTTTTCCATTCGCGTTCCGGGAAGAACGGATCGGGCGTTGATTCGATCCCTATTCCGTTGTGACGAAGTTGATCCGCCAACAGCAATGGAAAATCCGCCGGGACGACAAACCCGGCAATTCGCAACTCCTTTGCCAGTGAACAGATAATCTCCTGCCGGGTAGTACCGAATTTCTGCTCCGGCAGAACCTCTGTGCCGGGTCTAACCGAGCGAACCGCCCGGCTGAATTCCAACGCGGACATAATCACGCCTTTGCGTCCGGCATTGTCGTCAAACCAGATAAATTCGTCCGGCGCGGAAAATCCGGCGGCATAACGCAGATCGCCGGAGGTTTCGCCCGAGGCGACAATCAGACGCGCAAATTTACGCATTTCCACACTCTCTCATTTGAAAAAAAACGTTTCAGCATTATTTTAACTAAAGGATATTTCCAAAGAATATAATCCCGCGTGGATTGAGTTTCAATAATATTTCCGGAGATTTGCATGAATATAACATATTTGATCGTGTCGGGGGCATCGTACCTGATCGGCGCGATTCCATTTGGGTATCTCATCGGACGATTGCACGGTATTGACATTCGCACCGTCGGCAGCGGCAACATCGGGGCGACCAACGTCACGCGTAGCGTCGGCAAAATACAGGGCAAAATCTGTTTCTTTCTCGATTTTCTCAAAGGGGCGTTGCCGGTGGTGCTGGTAAATTCCACTTTTGAACACGACACCGCGAACCTCGCTTTAGTCGCGGGTTTGGCGACCATTATCGGGCATGTCTTCCCGATTTACCTGAAATTCAAAGGGGGCAAAGGGGTCGCCACGGCGGCGGGGGTTGCACTCGCCCTTGCACCGTACCCATTGCTGATTGCCGTACTAATTTGGCTTTTGACGTTTCTTACCACGCGTTATGTCTCCTTAGCGAGCATTGTGGCGGCGGCGTCTCTGCCGCTTGTCGCGGCACTTTTCCTCGGGCTGAATTTCGCCACACCGTTCCCGCTGGCGGGTTCGACCGTCTTCTTCTTCGCCCTTATCGCGCTTATGGCGATCTTGCGCCATGTGGCGAATATCAAACGGCTGCTGAACGGCACTGAGAGCCGGTTCGACAGCGGCGACAAGACGGGGAAAAGACCGTGAAGATCGCGGTATTAAGCGATGGCGCCTGGGGTACGGCTCTGGCGATGAATTTGCTTTACAACGGGCATGATGTCGTCTGTTATGGACCGTTCCCGGAATATCTCGAAGAGATGCGCGTCAAACGCGAAAACGTCCGCTTTTTGCCTGGAGTGAAGTTGCCGGACAGTTTGAAATTTGAACCCAATATCGCCAAAGCGGTCGCCGACGCGGAATTGTTGCTCCTTGCCACGCCGACTCAATATTTGCGAAGTGTGCTGGATAAACTCAAACCCCATTTCGACCCCCGTAAACATCGCCTGCTCGATGTCGCCAAAGGGATTGAAATCGACAGCTGGCTGCTTATCCATGAAATGGTCAAAGAGGTTTTGGGGAGAAGTCGCTACGCGGTTCTTTCGGGACCCAGCCACGCCGAGGAGGTTTCGCGCCACGTTCCCACCGCAGTGGTCGTCGCCTCGCAAAATCCCGATGACGCCAAATTTGTGCAAGAACTTTTTATCAACGAAAATTTCCGGGTTTACACCGGCAACGACGTGGTGGGGGTGGAACTCGGCGGAGCGTTAAAAAACGTCATGGCGATCGCCGCCGGGATCATCGACGGGATGAAACTCGGCGACAACCCCAAAGCGGCGTTGATGACCCGCGGCATCTCCGAAATGGGCAGACTCGGCGAACTCTTGGGCGGGTCGGCTCAAACTTTCTCAGGCTTGAGCGGAATCGGTGACTTGATAGTGACCTGCACCAGCGGTCACAGCCGCAACCGCCATGTCGGTGAAGAGCTTGGGCGCGGCAAAAAACTTCCGCAAATTCTGGAGTCGATGGGCATGGTGGTTGCCGAGGGGGTCACGACCGCAAAGGGGGCTTACGCGCTTGCCCGCAAAGTCGGGGCGTCAACTCCGATCATCGATGAAATTTACGCGATTTTGTATTGCAACCGCGATGTACCCGACGCCATTCATAATTTGATGTCACGCACCGCCAAGCCGGAGTAGTCGGATATCGCGTGGCGATTAGCGTTTCGCCGCTGAAATCGCGCATACGAGTGTTTCCGATTTTGGTGGCATCCTAAAAAGTGATTATGTCATGAAGAGAATTTTTTATCTTTTTACAGCAATATTATTGAGCGAATGTGTCGCAAATCCACCGGTTTGGGATTTCAGCGAGCGTCAAGCTGTCCTAAAACGGAGCCAAATCCAGATGAATATGAACTCAGATGAATCAGTAAAAAGAGCAAAAGATCAAATGTTCTTAGCCTTGGAATATAAATTATCCTCACTTTCTTCCCGCAATGAACGCCTCGAACTGTTAAAAGAGCAAGCTCAATGGCAACAGTGGTTCGACCAAGATAACGATGAATTATTGTGCGATGGCAGGGCTTGGCAGTTTTATCAAGACGAACGAGCGCAAAAGCGTTATTTCCAACGCTTCACGATGCTAACAAAATCCGATGAAGTTTATCAAATCTACAAAAGACTCGATTGCACATCGATCAAATTCAATCAAGAACAGTGCCAAATATCATTCGGCGAAATTTTACTCATCACCGACAGCGATGAAGATTGCGAATATTGTCAAGAGCTATCAAAAATTAAAAACAACGTTCTTTTGAGTTATGTTGTGGAGTGCAAACTCGCACACCATAAATATCCCGCACGAATTAATTTACAATTCATCTGCTCGGTCGGTGAATATATTATTGCAATTATTGAGCCGACTAATTATGGCATTATCGGTAGTTATGGTGAAAAACAACAGGTGAATCTTAGTGTCTGGAAAAACGGCGTAAATACAGCCAACTATCTAATTGGCAATGAAATAACCGTCAACAGCATGACCCGTGACGGCTATTTCGTGACAGTGGATTTGATCGATGCCAACGGCTTAAAATCTTATCAAAAGTTCGACTGCCGAAAAAGCAACGAAAAATCCGCCACCATCATATGCGAATAGCTTTTATTGTCTTTTTCTTGCCTCTTCCTCATCGGCTAATTTCGTCAACTCTATTGCCGCATCAAGGCGTCTTTTGGCTAATCCGGGATTTGCAGGACGTGGATTTGATGATGTCTTGATATTATTTTTATAGTCAGCGGAGTCTATCAATTCAATCGCTGCCCGACGATAATCACCCGCCTTGACCGCCTTAACGAAACTTGGATATCCTTTTAACCCTGCTTTCCCTAAATTAAATGCCATATCTGCACATATTGCCTTTGCCAATTCTGGTAATTTAGCCCATGCTCGATTATTGGTAAATGATTCATTCCATTCTTTATACTTGATTCCATCTTTTCTTGTTTTTTCAATCCAGCCGCCTCTGCATATTATGTCCTTTGCGGAATTTTCTGCATCTGTGCAATCTTCAGAAAATAATAAGAATATTTGTTCATCAGTCAATCTAATATCTTGTAATGCATTTGATAGGCGATTTTTATTTTTTTCTCGCTCATTTAGGCTTAATTCGTTCCACCATTTTAGCATGTCACATTGGGACTGATTTATAATATTCTTTTTTAATAGGCGATTCCTATTAGCTATCATGTTGATGCCAATTCCAACAGTCGGGATATTTTTGCCATCAAAATATGGTTTAGATTTTTTGCCTTCCCTAAGTATCTTATGCTCAAAAATAGCACGTTTTAGACCTTTTTTAGCGATATTATCGGCAAGCTCATAGCCGGGTGTACTAAATTTGCTACTATCAATTATCCGCCCGTATTTATCTTCAATTTGTGCACGGTTTTTATTAAAATCATTGCCCTCAACATAGTAATCTAATTTCGGCTGATATTTTCCCATTGCAATATCGACAGGGTCTTGGGTTATTTTCGCACACTTGCAATTCGGGTGGGTATATGGGATTTCGTCATCACGAAAAACCTTTCCGTTATATTGCTGACAAATTCTGCAACTACCATCGCCACGATACGTGAATTTATAATATTGGATTTTGGATTTTTCATTCAACAGAGTAATAATTTTTTCAGTGTCCATAGTCAAGCCCTTTCAATGCTTATTGATTATAGCAGTCATGACAATGTCAACTTATCTTTTATAACTCCTTTATAGATAAACGATAGATCAATAACAAAAAATAAGTAAAGGGTATATCTAAAAACTATGTTGCGTTAAAATTAGCAGATTCGCAATTTGAAGGCGTGATTTTTAGCCAATTTTCCGTTTTTTTAGAGATAGCCTCAAGTAGCCAACAAGACTCAGAGGGTGTAACGTACCGAGATTCCGGCAGGGAGCATTCGCCCGGTGGATTCAGGAATCGTCATCTCGCACGATTCAAATTTTCCGCCCTTGCCGCACGCCTCAAAAAGCAATCGCTCCAGCACCAAACCGGAAAATCCCGGCGAATGGCACGAAAGAACCACCGTAAATGGCGAAGTTTTATCGCGAAGTTGATTGCAAACACTCAACAATTTCGGCAAATCGTCTTCAATCTTCCAAACTTGTCCGCTCGAACCACGCCCGAACGTCGGCGGGTCAAGCGCGATAAGATTGTATTTCGCTCCCCGGCGCAACTCGCGCAAGGTGAATTTATTCACATCGTCAACTATCCAGCGAATCGAATCAGGCACTTGCGCATTTAACGCCAAGTTTTCCCGCCCCCACTCGATCATCCCCTTTGACGCGTCAAGATGGCAAACCGCAGCCCCTGTCTCCGCCATCGCCATAGAACCCACCCCGGAGTAACCGAACAAATTCAACGCCTTCTTCCCCTCCCCCAAGTCTGAAGCCGCCGAACGGAAAAACTCCCAATTGCGGTATTGTTCGGCAAAAAATCCGAGATGCCCGAAGTTGGTCGGTTTGATTTTCAGCGTGAATCCGCCCCATTCTACTTTCCACGACTCCGGCAGCTTATTTCTAAAACTCCAGCGTCCCGAACCGGAACTGTCGCGGGTAAACACCGCGTCGGCTTTTTCCCACTCCCGCGCCGAAAGTTCAGGTCGCCAAAACGCATTCAGAGCCGGACGCACCAGGCGAAATTCACCGACTTGCTCAAGCTTGCACAAATTGCCGGAATCCAAAAGTTCGTACTTCATTTGTCCTCGGCGCGGTAGACGATTTCCCCGTTGCAAACCGTCAGCAACGGGCGGTTGGTCTTGTCTTCGTAGATTGCCAAATCAGCCCGGCAATTGGGCATTAACGTGCCGCGATCTTGTAAATTAAACACCCGTGCCGGGTTGCTGGTCACCGCCACCGCCGATTGAATATCACTCAAATGACCGCCGCTCATTAAACTGTGCCAACCGGTGTCCAGCATGGTGGTCGTCCCCGCCATAACCCCTTGCAAGGTCTGAGAATAACCGTCCTTTACCAAAATCTGGGTCGGTCCGATGCGATATTCACCGTTCGGCATCCCCGCCGCCATAGTGCAATCGCTGATCCCGACCAAGCGCGAAAACGATTTGCACCGGCACGCCAAATCCACCATGCGCGGGTTGATGTGCCGCCCGTCGATAATCAACTCCACCGTGACCCGGTCATCGGTCAACGCGATATTTGACAACCCCATCTCACGCTGATGCAACGGCGACATGCCGTTAAACAAATGAGTGCAATACGACGCACCCGCGTCAATCGCACACAAGGTCTGCTCTTCATTTGCCACGCTGTGTCCCATTGAGGGTTTTATCCCGTACTCCAACAACAGCTCGACTAATTCTGTGGAGTGTTTCAACTCCGGCGCAAAGGTCATAACCTTTACCAGCCCGTTACCGGCTTCGATCAGCTCGCGGGCAAAACCAATGTCGATCGGCACAATCGCCTCCGCCAACTGCGCACCACGCTTGAACGGATTGATAAAAGGGCCTTCAACATTGATACCCACCGCGTCGGCTCCTGGCAACTCGTTTGCCATTACCTCGGCAAGTTTTCTGAGGTTGGCGATCATCTCGTCGCGGGGAGCCGCCACCACCGTCGGGAAAAACGCCGTCACCCCGCGTTCCGCCAAAATCCGACTCATAGCCTCGATCGGCTTGGGTGAAAGATCGACCGACGACGCGTCAAACCCGCCCGCGCCGTGAATATGCGTATCGATAAATCCCGGCGTAACATAGGCGTTTTTGAACTCAAACGCCTCGACTTGCGACTCCATAGAAAAGCCGGACAATCCACCCACCGCCAAAATCCGCTCGTTTTCACACAACACCGCACCGTTTTCAATTCGTCGGTCGGGGGTGATCAAATAATCGGCGATGTAAAGCCTGCGTACACGTTTCTTCATCTCTTGTCTATGTTTCCTTCTCTACGGCTCTCTCATCGTTTCGTCAAGCGATTTGACTAACGGATGAATCAAATATTCGATAATCCGCCGATCGCCCACTTTGATTTCAGCTTGGCACTCCATACCGGGAATCAAGCGAAAATCGTTCTTCACGTTGCGGAGTTTACCCGATAAAGTAATGCGGGTGCGATAATATGAGGGAGTTGAGCCGGGTTCGCCTTGCTGACGCTGAAATGAATCTTCGGAAATTGTCCGCACCACGCCGTCGAGCGTCCCGTGCTTTTGAAATGGAAACGAATTTAACTTCACTCTGACCTTTGAGCCGATATGCACCTTGCCGATGTCCTGAGGACGGACTTCGGCTTCAAGCTCAATAACGCTATCCAACGGCACTAAAGTAACCAGTGCCTCAGCCTCCCGAACCGCCGAACCCACCGGGAAATTCGCAATTTCATGCACCATAGCGTTGCACGGCGAACGCAACACATCGTAACGCAATTGCGCCTGAATTTTGTCGTGTTGCTTTTGCGTGCTGGTCAACTCGCGTTGAGTCTTGACCAACTCGGTGGAAATCCCGTTGCGCCACTCTTCGACATAGGAGTTCTTGCTCGCAATTGCCGTCTGCTCCTGATGCTCAAGCTCAACTAACGAGCTGCGCAAACTGTCGATCGACGCGGCAAGCTCCATATTCTGAACTTGGATTTGCAACACGTCTTTGAGCGTCGCGGCGTTCTTCTCTTTCAATTTGACAAACATCTCTTCGAGCAATTTAAGCTTTTCCAATTGCAAAAGCTGATTGTTCATGCTCTGAGTTCGGGAATTTTGCGATGCCTGAATCTGCTTGATGTTTTGATCATAATAGTTGATCTTTTCGGCATAGAATTTTTGACGCTGGTCGTAAATCGCTTTTTGCCAGATCTGATCTTTGTTGCCGGGAGTGGTCACTTCGTATTTAACCCCCTTAAACTCGGCAAGCAACCGATTCACCTGCGCACTCAAAGTCGAAAGTTCAGACGCGATCCGTTCGGCTTCCGCCATATTCATAACCGGGTCAAAAGTGAGCAAAATCTGCCCTTCTTTTACCACTTCGCCGACTTTTACGTCAACTTTTTTTATGACAGTGCGTTCCAGCGGTTTCATCACGATATTCGGCGTATCGGTAACAAGTTTTCCCGTCGCGGTCACGACCACGTCAACTTTGCCGACAGTCGCCCAAATAATCGCGCCCAACATAAAAATCAAGGCACTCCAAACTCCATAACGCGCCCACCACGGGAGTCGGGAATGTTTGATCTCAAGCGCGTCCGGCTGAAATTCAACCGCCTTCGCGCCAAGTTTTTCTTTTTCGCCACTCATCGGTTAAGATTCCTTTCCATTTGCTGTTTCCAGAAATCCCGGTAAATACCTTCGTGCGTCAAAAGTTCGCGATGCGATGCAAAATCGGTCTTTACCCCCTTGTCGATCACCAAAATTTTATCCGCACCGCTGACAATACTCAAGCGGTGAGAAATAATCAGAACCGTCCGCCCTCTGGCAATCGCCGAAAGATTTTCCTGAATAACATTTTCGCTTTCCGGGTCAAGCGCGCTGGTCGCCTCGTCAAAAATCAGCACCGACGGGTTGGTCAGCAACGCCCGCGCAATCGCCAAGCGTTGCTTCTGACCGCCGGATAAATTGGAGGCGTTCTCCTCAAGCATCGTGTCGTACCCTTTGGGCAGATTCGACACAAATTCATGCGCCCCCGCCAGACGCGAGGCGTAAATAATCTCTTCCAGACTGGCGTTGCGCTTGGTCAAAGAGATATTGTCGCGAACCGTGCCGTTAAAGAAGTAATTTTCTTGCAACACCACCCCAATACTCGAACGCAAATGCGCCTTGTCAATTTCGCGCAAATCAATTCCGTCAATCTTAATAAGCCCGGATTGCACCGGGTAAAGCCCCTGCAACAATTTAGTCAGCGTGGTTTTACCCGAGCCGGAACGCCCGACAATGCCGATCGTCGAACCGGTCGGAATTTCAAGGCTGAAATTTTTGATAACCTGCGGAGTGTCCGCCCGATACTGAAAGGTGACGTTTTCAAACGAAATATTCCCCTTCAACGGGTTGCGAACCCCGCCGCCGGTGGACTCCATCGGAGTGTTCATAACCACACCAAGCATACGCACCGAGAGTGCGACTTGCTGGTATTCGTGAATCAACCCGACCATGCGCACCAAAGGACCGGTCACTCTACCTGCCAACATCTGAAACGCGATCAACGCGCCGATACTGATTTCGTGCTGAAACACCAGCAACGCCCCCAGCCAAATCACCGAGACGGTCATAAGCATCTCAAGTGCCTGACTGATCGTCCGGGCGGTCATCGAAATCTTTCCGACTTTGAAGTAGGATTTAATCGCATACGCGGTCGAATCGTTCCATGCTTTTTCTTCCACCGGTTCGATCGCCAGAGACTTCACCGTGCGAATACCGTGAATCGACTCAACCAACATGCTCTGCCGTTTGCCCTCCGCCTGATAAAGCTCGTTTAATCTGGTCTGGAACGGTCTGATCAAACACGCTATAACCAGTGCCATTAAAAGCGAAAACCCAAGCACAACCAAGGTCAATTCCACGCTGTAGAGCAACAAAAACGGTATAAACACAACCAAACTGAAAATCTCCAGCACCGTAAAAAACAAATTGCCCGACAAAAATCCGCGAATCTTCTCGGTTTGCTGCATGTGCTTAAGCAAAACGCCGGAGGGTACCCGCTCAAAAAACTCAATCGGCAAACGCATAAGCCGTTTAAAAGTCTTGGTCGCGGTAGAAATATCGATTTTGTTAGTGGCAAACAACAAAAGATAATTGCGCAAATACTCCAACCCCGCATTGAACAAAATCGCGAAAACGATCCCGATACCCAATACGTTCAAGGTTTGGTAAGTATTGTTGACCAACACTTTATCTACGACAATCTGAAAGAACAACGGCGTGATTAACGCAATCGCGTTGATCATCAGCACCGCCATGGCGATTTGTCCGAACAACCCCTTGAGCTTGAGAAACTCAGGGATAAACCAGCGCAATCCAAACGGTTGCTCCTCGTCGGCAAGTTTATACACCCGTTTGACCAGCAACGCCCGCCCGGCGGAAATTTCTTCAAACTCCGCTCTTTTCAAAAACTGGAACTGCTGATCCGGATATTCAGCTTGAAATGCCGGATCGACCAGCACAACTTCAGCACTCTCGGGATTATCTTCCTCAAGCTGTCGAATTCCACAAATAACGTGAGTCGTACCGTCTTTTTTGAATCCGAGAAACGGAAAAGCCTGCCCCATACGGCTTAAGTCTTGCCATTTAAGCTTGACTTGCTTCGCCTTTAGCTGGTTTTCCGCCGCGATTTCAATAAGTTGACGCACCGAAACATCAGATTCTCCCACCGCGTAATCGTGCAATAACCTTCTGATGTCCAAGGGAATGTGATGATGTCTCCCAACTGCGGTAAGGCCGAATAACGCGCTATGCTTGCGATTGTCCACTGCTTGCAGCAATCGGAAAATCACGATCGGACCTTGCAACCGCTCCTTGACCTGATCGGCAGGAACGTTGATCATCTGACTTTGCCCCTTGACCAGCGGGTCAAAAAGCGTCATACTCTCTTGCGCGATCTGACCGAGATTCACTGCGCATACCCAGTTGCCATTCGTAAGTTGGAGCAACGCCGGTCCTTGATAGCTTTTCGCTAACTCCACCGCATCGTTGTGCAGTTCCGGTTCAAGTCGAAGAGCAACTGCAAGTTTCAACAGCCCCCCAACCGAATCTTTGCCGAGCTCCTCCTCCACTTCAGGCGTAAGCAACGCGTCAAAATTGATGTCGCGCTTCAAATTAGCGGTCAAATTGCGTAAACACGCAACTCCGCTACTGACTGATGCTTCCACTTTAAACTCCTTTCAAAAATATCGGCAATTTTCAAGATTATTTTTGGGTCATTCCACTCACGGCGGCAGATTCATTATCGTAGAGTGTAAAAAGGGTCGTAAACCCGCTGATGTCAAAAACCGCCGCGACTCCAGGCTGAAGCGAACAGAGTGCCAGCGACGCCCCCGAAAGTCTGGATTTTTTTGCCAGCAACAGAAAAACCCTCAACCCCGCACTGCTGACATACTCGACCGACTCAAGATTCAGCAACAATTCAGGAACAAGACTTAATTTTTCTGTCAACTCATTTTCCGCTCCCGGCGAAGTGGCGGAATCCAGTCTGCCATTCATCAGACCGATTGTAACACCGTTTTTCTCTTTGAATTCAATAGTCACTTTTTTCTCCTCCTCTAAATTCGCAATGTCACAATATTGCGTTCATTCTCCCGACGATACTCCATGGAACTCACCAAGCGACGAACCAGATAAACTCCCACTCCGCCGATATTTCGCTCGTGCACATCGCCTTTGGAAGGCAAATTAGCCTCAAGCGGATTGAACTCTCGCCCATCATCGCGCAAAGTAAGCGTCACATCTTTATCGCCAAAATTAATTTCGATCTCGATAATCCTCTCCCCCGGAATATCGTAACCGTATTTAATAATATTACTCGCCATCTCCTCGATTGCAAGGTCAAGAATGTAACGCGAACGGCGATCCAAACTCTTATATTTTGGCAATTCCCGAATCTCGGCCGCCAAAATCATTAGTTTATCTATATCATTTGGCAACTTAAATAAAAAGCCTTGTTCAGGTTTACCCATAATCATCGCCCGCCTTTCTTGACCCGCGCATCAACTCCGCATAATATTTTTAATTCCCTCGAAGATATTCTGCGAAGCCAACGCCGCCAAATAAAGCCCGGTCAGCTTGCTTAAAATGTTAATCCCTTTGGGCTTGAGTAATTTTTCAAGCGCATTGGAAAAAAACAGTAAAAACCCCAGAGCGGCAACCGCAAAAATAATTCCGAGAATTTCAGTAATTCTCACCTCCGTCGATGTCTTTACCGCCCCCATAACCAGCAACATTCCGACCGTACCGGGCCCGACCGTGTAGGGAATCGCCAAAGGAACCACCGAAATATCCCCGTCAACACTCGACTGCCGGACTCCATCCGGAATACCACTGCCACGCACCACCTCGATACCGCTTAGTAAAAGCACGATCCCGGAGCCAATTCTGAACGCATCCAAAGTTATGCCCAAATAACGGAAAATCGGCTCACCGAAGAGATACAACACCATCGTGATAACCAATACCGCCACGGTAGTGCGGATTGCCAAGATCCGGCGGAGCTTCGCCTCACTGTCACGCATTAGCGTCAAATATACCGAAAGTACAAAAAACGGAGTCAGCAAGAAAAAGATCTTGACAAAAACCCCGATAAATGCGCTGACCGTCATTGTCATTGCCATTTTAAATCCTCTTCAGATTCAACTCTTCTTGCAGTTCCCGATCGGATTTCAGCACTTGTTCCGTCTGTTTAGAGCGAAATTTTTTGAGTTTCTCCGCCAAATCCGCATCCGAAAGTGCGAGAATCGATACCGCGTAAAGTGCCGCATTCTTACCCCCCGCTTTGCCGGCACTCACTGTCGCAACCGGAATTCCCGGCGGCATTTGCACCATCGAAAATAACGCGTCAAGCCCGTTGAACGGCTCCGATGCCACAGGTATGCCGATCACCGGCAAAGTGGTATGGGCGGCGACCACTCCGCCGAGATGAGCCGCCATGCCGGCAGCGCAAATCACGACCTTAAAGCCGTTTTTCTCGGCGTTCGCGGCAAATTCCGTCACCTCATTCGGAGTACGATGCGCCGATAAAGCACGCGCCTCAAACTCAACGCCGAATTCAGCGAAAATCTTGAACGCTCCCTCGACAACAGCAAGATCGCTCTTGCTACCCATTATCACAGCGACAGTCGGTTTACCCATAGGTTTTCCCCTATTCCGCAGATTCCGGCGCGTCGTTTTCCGCTCCGAGCGTCGGTGTCGCCGATCCGGCATCGCCGGGAGTGCCGAATTCATAGCTCAACAACCCCTCGGCAATCTCCAATAGTGCCCAATCCAAATAATTTTCGGAGTCACACTTGACCATGGGGCGAGCGCCGAGTGCAAGCTGTTTGGCTCGCTTGGCGGCTACGACCGATAAAATTTGCGGATCGGGAATCTGCTGTTTAGCCCGAGCCAAATAGCCGTTGTTCATACTCATATTTTGTACTCCCTTTTTCAATGTCGCAAGCGAAACACTCATATTATAGAGTGTTTCGCCCGCGCTGTTTTTATCTGTTTATTTTAGGCTACCTCTAAAAACTGGAAACTTGGTTAAAAATCGCATCTCGCATTTGTATGCGCAACCTTGCGCGTACCTGGTTAACTTTTTGTTAGCCAGATACTTGCAAAATCACACCTCCAAATTGCGAATCTACCAATTTTTAACGCAACCCAGTTTTTAGAGATACCCTTTAGTAATCGATAATGTCGCGATTGTTGTCAATAAGCGTCACGTCGCCGGAGGTCACGCGCATAAAGCGTTTTTCGAATTCCGGGATCGCGTCAAGTACCCAACGCTCGGCAATCGCACTGCGTTCTTCGCATTTTTGCGCGTCACGCAACAGCAAAAATCCGACAAAAATATAAGTTTCCATCTCGACCAGACTGCGTGCCACAAGATCGTGATACGCCTGATCTTTCTTTTCGACAAGGAATTTCACCGCCTCAAGCTGACGGGCGTGAAGCTCTAAAAGCTTGTCGCGCAAACGCAATAATTTGCCGGAGAACGGCAACTCAGAAAGCTCCTTGATTCGCACATTGTTTTCACGCTGAATCACTCCGCCGATCGCCGCAACCACCTGCAATTGGGTAGTACCTTCATAGATATTGGTAATACGCGCATCGCGATAGAAACGCTCAACGTTGAAGTCTTTCATATACCCGGTGCCGCCGTGAATCTGAATCGCGTCGTAAGTCACCTGGTTCGCCATTTCGGTCGCAAGTGCTTTGCACATCGGGGTAAGCACCGCCGCAACCTTGTTGTAATATTTTTGCTTGGCGATCACTTCGGGCGAAGCACCGCCTTTTTCGACCAGCTCGGTGTAGCCGTTGCGCAAATCAACCGACCGGGTGGTTTCGTACAACAACGCCCGCGCCGCCGTGAGCTTGACTTTCATATCCGAAAGCATATTGTAAATCGCCGGGAACTGGTCGATCGACTTTTTGAACTGCATACGCTCCGACGCGTATTTACGTGCCTCGCGATAGGCTGCTTCGGCAATACCAAGTGCCTGACCGCTGATAGCCACGCGGGCTCCGTTCATCAAGCTCATAACGTATTTAATCAGTCCGAAACGGCGTTTGCCGCAAAGCTGGGCGGGTACGTCGTTGTATTGAAGTTCACAGGTGGCAACCCCGTGAATACCGAGCTTGTGTTCGATGCGGCGGACGATCAGTTGCGGACACTTTTCGGCAATAAACATCGAAAGCCCGCGTCCGTCGGAAGTCCCTTCCTCGGAACGAGCCAACACCAAATGCACCTGAGCGCAACCGTTGGTGATAAACCGTTTCATGCCGTTCAAATACCACTGCCCGGTCTTTTCATCCTGCCAGGCGCGGAGGCGTACCGACTGCAAGTCCGAGCCGAAATCCGGCTCGGTCAAGTCCATCGAACCGTCAAATTCGCCCGACGCGAAACCGGGCAGATATTTCTGCTTTTGCTCTTCAGAACCGAAGAAACTGATCGTTTCGGCGATGTCTTGCAATCCGAAAATATTTTGCAACGAACCGTCTGCGCGGGATACCATCTCGGTCATCATCGTGTAGACCGATACCGGGAAATTCAACCCGCCGAAACGGTGTTCAAGCATTACACCCATTACCCCGGCTTGCTCCAAATCTTTCAAATTTTGGACAGTCAAGGGATGATAGGTGACTATACCGTTCTCGAAATGCGGACCTTCCTCATCTACAGTGCGACTGCGCGGCTCGATCCGATCGGCGCAAATTTCACCGACGATTTCAAGCACGCGGTTGTAGTTGTCAAGCGCGTCCTCAAACGATTTCGGCGCGTTGTCGAACTCTTCGGCAAGCTTGTAGTTGTCTTCGCGGAGAGCCGCAACTTCGGTCAAATCAAGATTGTTCAGCGTGAAGACCAGGTCGCTGTTGTCTTTA
>JAISIP010000190.1 GCA_031261965.1 Victivallales bacterium
GAGCAAGCTCGATGATAACCGGCATCTTGTTGGAAGTCGCCGA
This sequence comes from Victivallales bacterium, assembly GCA_031261965.1. Classification (GTDB taxonomy): domain Bacteria; phylum Verrucomicrobiota; class Lentisphaeria; order Victivallales; family Victivallaceae; genus Victivallis. The sequence goes on from JAISIP010000190.1 coordinate 44, forward strand.
CCCGTCGGTTAAACTCCAAGCAGTGCGAGTTATGGGCGAATTTGCGCTGTACGAAAGCAACGGTCGTTTGCTCCTGCCGGGACGCAACTTTCAAATCTGCACGGCACCCGGAATCGAACACTGTGATTTTTGGACTCGCCGTATGCTTCTGCGTCTCGCCTCGACCACGCTTTTTGCGGCGGCGGTCAACAGCGACAGTTTTCGCTACGTGCTGACTATCGCGCAGGCACTTTCGGGTAACGAAGTCGATGAGCCGCTCGATTATTTACCCTACCCCTATTCCCCGTCCGAGAATGATGAGCCAAGCGAGCCGAAAAACGAAGGATCCGACGAAAAATCTACATAAAGATCACTTGCTTTCTAAAAAAAGTGACCTATATTCTTATCATAAGCTTTTTTGGGAACTTTGAGGATCTAAAATGAAAAAAATCAGTCTAATATTGCTTTTAACGCTCTTTGGTGTGATTTCATCCGAAAGCGCGACATTGCCGTTTCGCAGCGGAAAAGTCCTCGCGGCGGAACTTTCAAAAATCAAGCCCAATATCATCGGAGAAGACCCGCTGGCGTTCCCTTTGCCGTTCAGTCAAACCATTTACGCCGAAATCACGGTAAAAATCGACGCCGGTCGGGGAATTTCAATTCACGACTATTCTCTTGATGCTTTCGGCAGGCGTTATCCGTGTATCGCGCTACGCGTTAACGATGAAAATTTTAACGCCGAAAACTGGGCTGTTAAGCGAATCGTCCCCAACGCAACTTATACGTTGCTTTTTGTTTTGGACGCCACCCGCGTGGGGTTGACCAATCAGGAAAATTACACTTTACACGCCGAATTTCCACCCCAAGAGAACGCCGATTGCAAAATTCCGTTTACCAATCGCGGCAATAGCAAATTCAGCTCTTCGCGTTCAATTCCAAGTGACGGCAATCTGAGAGTTGTCGCTCCATGATAATTCAGCCGGAATTTTTACCCACAACCCGAAAAGAGATGGAGCAAATCGGTTATGAGCAGTTGGACATATTGCTTGTCACCGGAGATTGTTACGTTGACCACCCATCGTTCGGAGTGTCGATTATCGGGCGGCAATTGACCGCCTGCGGTTACAGAGTAGGGATAATCGCCCAGCCGGACTGGAAAAATCCCGATGCCCTAAAAGCCATGGGTCGCCCGCTAATCGGAGTCGGTGTCACTTCGGGTAACATGGATTCCATGGTAAACATCTACACCGTCGGTCGCCGTTTCCGCAAAGACGATTGCTTCAGTGAAAACGGCGAAATCGGCAAACGCCCGCCGCACGCTTTGATCGTCTATGGCCAACTGGTCAAACAGGCATTTCCGGGCATAAAAATTCAACTGGGTGGACTGGAGGCGAGTTTTCGCCGTATCGCCCATTACGACTATTGGCAAGATAAAATCCGCCCTTCGGTGCTGCTGGACTCCAAAGCCGATGTGCTGGTCTACGGCATGGGCGAACGCCCCACGCCGGAGATTTACCGCCGTTTCGCCGCCGGGGAATCGCTTGACGGCATTCGCGGTACGGCCAGATTGTTGGGCAAAAAGGCAGCCGAAACGTTTGACCACGGCGACAAATATATTTTTCTGCCGAGCTACGAGGAGACGCTCGCCGACAAAGACGCGCTTATGACCGCAACGATCATGGTCGAACAGGAGATGAACTTTCAGACCGGACGCGGGCTGCTGCAACGTTACGGCGACAGGTTGCTGGTCATTGAGCCGCCGCCTGAACCGCTTAAACCCGAGGAGTTAGATCGTGTTCACGAGTTACCATATGCGCGAAAACCTCACCCGAAATACAAGGGGCGAATTCCCGCCTATGAGACGATCAAAGACTCCATTCAAGCCGTACGCGGCTGTCCCGGAGGCTGCGCCTTTTGCGGGTTGGTCGTGCATCAGGGCAGACACGTTATGAGCCGGAGCGAGGACTCAATTATGCGCGAACTCGACACGATTACCGAGCAGCCCTTTTTCCGGGGGACGATCAGCGATGTCGGCGGAGCGGCGGGAAATATTTATCAGAGTCGTTACGATCTGGAGCGTTGCAAGAGTTGCAAACGTTCCAGTTGTCTCTACCCGGTGCCTTGCTCAAACTACGTCTGTACCGGAAAAGAGACAGTGCATTTGCTTCGCCGTATGCGCAATCACCCCAAGGTCAAACATCTTTACATCAATTCGGGGATCAGACTCGATCTTGCGTTGCGCCAGCCGGAGCTGTTGCGCGAAATCATCCAGTATCATGTTTCGGGGCATATGAAAGTCGCCCCTGAACACCTCAACCCCTTGGTTCTTAAACTCATGCGCAAAAGTCCCGCCGAGGAGTTCTACAAATTTATCGAAGTCTTCGATTCCATCAGCAAGGAGTGCGGCAAGGAGCAGTATCTTATTCCGCTGTTTATCTCTAACTTTCCGGGTTGTACCGAAAAGGAGATGAAAACAGTTGACGATTTTCTCAATGCCCATAAATGGAGTCTTCAGCAAGTGCAGGACTACATCCCGTTGCCGATGACCATGGGCGGAGCGATGTACTACACCGGCAAAGCCCCGGACGGCACTCCGATTTCGGTGAACCGCGGTCTGGCGGAACGGCGGGAGCAAATCGGGGTGTTGAAAAAGCGCCGCTCGGGTCACACCAAAGACCCGGTTGCAAAAAAACGTTGCTGGGAACGCCGTCCCAAGTTCAAACCTTGAAGTCCGCACGACGGACGGCGGTGTAAGATCAAGTATTGTTCTCCCGCTTTTAAAATCAACAACAGCAAGACTCGCGTTACTTTTGCAATTCCTACAAAATTCTTAAGGCTACCTCTAAAAACCGGAAATTTGGCTAAAAATTGCAGCTCACAATTGTATGCGTGACCTTGCGCGTGACTGGTTAACTCTATGTTAGCCAGTCACTTGCAAAATCGCCCCTTCAAATTGCGAATCTGCTAAATTTTACCTCAAACCAGTTTTTAGAGATACCCTTAACTGTAGACATGCTTGATGCCCCTAATGATACACGGGAGGATTGAAAAAACAAAATCGGGTTTTAGTGAGGCAGTAGCCGAACCACACCAAACCCGGCGAACACGGCTCCGACACCGGCAAGATTCTGCAAGGCGATATAGAGCAATGCTTTGGGCAACGCATTGCCTTGAATAAAATTTGCACTTTCCAAAGCAAAAGTCGAAAATGTGGTAAACGCCCCCAAAAAGCCGACTAAGAGAATCGGCGCATAATAGGTATATGAGCTTAATTTAGTTTCAAAAAAACTGTAGAGTAACCCGGCGAAAAAACACCCGACGATGTTCACGGTCAACGTGGCATACGGCAATGCGCTGGTGTTTCCGCGTAAAAATGCGAAATTGACCAAATAGCGCAATGAACTGCCAAGTGCCCCGGCAATCGCAACTGACAAAAAAATCTTGATCGGCATAATTGAAAAATTCCTTTTTTATAATTTGAGCAACATTAGGGTATCTCTAAAAACTGGAAACTTGACTAAAAATTGCATCTCGCATTCGTATGCACGACCTTGCACACATCTGGTTAACTCCATGTTAGCCAGATGTGTGCAAAATCGCGCCTCCAAATTGCGAATCTGCCAATTTTGTAACTCAAGCCAGTTTTTAGAGATACCCATTATAATATAGCAGTGTAGGGCTAATTGCAAAACTATTTTGTAATTAGCTTGTCTACAGATTGATTTCAGTTCGATATGAGCGTATATTACGTTCAGGCTATCTCTAAAAACTGGAACTTTGGCTAAAAAATTGCAGTTCGCAATCATATATGCAACCTTGCGAGTAGCAGGTTAACACTATGTTAGCCAGCTACTTGTAAAGTCGCATCTTCGAGTTGTGAATCTGCTAATTTTTACTTCAATCCAGATTTCAGAGATACCCTTCAATAACAGAAAAGGAAGCGGAATTTGAACTTGGCAAAGACATTTTTTTTACGAAATCAAGCAAATTTTATCGCCGCGGCTTTGCTATTGATTTTTATCGTGCTGGTATTCTTCCCCGGGTTGAATTACCCGTTCCTCGAAGATTGGGATGACGGCACTTTTATAATCTACAATCGGAATCTTGAGTTCACGCTTGAGAATTTTTTGCTGTACGGGGTACAACCCTTTCAGGAACTCTACACCCCGTTGCCCATGTACTCTTTTATGATTGACAGATCGCTTTTCGGGCTTAACGCTTTAGGCTATCGATTGCACAATATTTTGCTCCATTTCACCGGGTGTTATTTTCTCTTTCTTATCGCCCGGCGGCTCGGAATTCGGGTTTGGCTCGACTTTGCCGCCGCCCTGCTTTGGGCGGTTAATCCGCAAAAAGTCGAATCGGTTATCTGGATTACCGAACGCAAAGATGTGTTGTGCGGAGCGTTGTCCTTTGCCTCATTATGGTTCTTTTTGCGCGGAGTTTCGCAAAAGCGCGTTTCATATGTCGCCGGAGTTCTCGCAGCTCTGGCGATTTTCGCCAAACCGGCTGCGATTTCACTGCCCGGGGTGATGATCGTCGGCTTGATCTGTCTATGGGGGACGCGGTTTTCCTGGCGTAAATATGCGCAAATTCTCGATTTCCCGGTGTCGCTTTCGCTTATCGCGGTAATATGGGCAGGATACGTTACCTCTCATGGTGTAAACGGGTACTTAGAAGAAAACTGGCTCGTACCGTTGCACAATCTCTTTTGGTATCCGCTTACCGCAATTTTTCCCTATACGCTCAACCCGATTTACCCAGAAATCCGCAGCATTGCAGATCTTTTGCCCGCACTTTTTGGAATGATCCTATGCGGCGCATATATCTATTGCGCGTACCGACTTAAGTTTGCGCGGAGAAAAATCATTTGCACGCTTTTGATCATTGCCGGCTTCACCGTCCCGGTGTTGGGGCTGCTGCACTATACGAATTTTCACTATTGCGACCGTTACAACTATCTGGTTTCCTGGTCGGTTTGGATCGCGTTGGCACTGCTGATTGAAGCGTTCCTCCGGCGTAAAAAAGCATTTACACGCTACCTTAAAGCAATTTTTATTGCCATGTTTGCCGCGTTTTGGGTTATCACTTGGAGTTATCTGCCGTATTGGGAAACCTGCGATTATCTCTACTCATATATTTTGGCAAAAGACGAGATTCCCAACTGGAAAGTGCTGGGCAACTCAATTCACGCCGCGTTCAAGGCGGGAAACTGTGAAGTTATCGAAGATGTTTCCAACCGCTTTAACAAATATCACGAAAAATATTATATTCCGACGGCTATGGCAGATCGTTCCAGACGTTTTTGTCTCGCACACATTGCGTGGATAACTCAAGACCAAGACACCGCCAGAAAAATGTACAAGGAGCTGTGGAAAGAGGTTGAAGAGGTCGGTTGGCGGGAGTTTCTCTGGCCGAAATTTACCTTTCCGATATTCTTCCGCGATATGGCGCAAATTTCCATTCTCGACGGCAAGCCGGACGAAGCGCTGAAGTTTTTGGATCGGGAGTTGCAGGTTCGCACCCCGGACGATTACCAGTATTTTCTCGCAATAGCAATGAAAGCGCAAATCAAAAATGATCTCCCGACCCAAATTAAGGCATGGAAAGAAGTTGTGGCGCTTGCTCCGGAAAATCAGCTTTATAAAACGATATACGAAAACCTAAAAAAGCAGCTTCCCTGACAGTAAAAGCTACTAAAATAAAAAAGGCTTTATTATGAAAAAATTCAGCACGGCGATTTTGCTACTGTTGTCACTACTCATGTTTGCCTTTGCCGGGTGTGACCCCACGGTGGTCGGCGATCCCCCGATAGTTGAATCAGCACCTAAAAGCCGTTTTATCGATTACTCCGATAAGTCAAACTGGGTACTCCTGCCCGAAATTTCGGCGGACGAACTAAAGGCGGTAGATATTTTTTACATCTATCCGACCGTATTTGTCAGCAAAGATGACGCGCTAATGCGCTGGGATGCGGCGGAAATGCAGACAAAGACCCGAAATATCGCCAGACAACAGACCGCAATGTTCACCACGCTGGGCAATATTTACGCCCCTTTTGTCCGGCAAGCTGAGTTAAATCGGGCGTTGACTGATCTTTCTGACCCTCAGAGCAAATACCCATCGATGGAAACTGGGGTTCAAGACACCATCAACGCGTTTGCCCATTATTTGCGCTACTACAACAAAGGCAGACCGTTTATCTTAGTCGGACACAGTCAGGGAGCACTGGATCTTTTTGAACTGCTTAAGCGCCATTTCAGCGATCCTGCGTTGCAAAATAAATTGATCGTAGCTTATTTGATCGGTTGCCCGGTCACCACTAAGGATTTAACCGAAAATCCCCATCTGAAAGTCGCCGCAGGGGAGCTTGACCTCGGAGTGATCGTCACCTGGAACACCGAAGCCGAAGTGGCGGTTCGCTCCCCCTTTACCGGTCGCCCCGGCAGTTATTGCATAAACCCGTTAAACTGGCGAACCGATGCAGTTCCGGCTTCGGCTTCGGCGAATTTAGGCGCGGTATTCTTTGACGGCGAAAACCACGTCACGTCCGAAATCCCATCATTTTGCGGAGCGCAAATTCGCCCGGAAACCGGAGCGTTAATCGTGACTCCCGCCTGTTCCGGCAAATACGACAGCACGCTTTTGGGAGCGGGCATTTATCACATGAACGACATTTATTTTTTCTATCGCAATTTAGAAGCGAACGCCCGCGACCGGGCGGCTAACTACTTAAATAATAGCCTAAGAGCTTATCAACTAATAATGGAAATGTTATGACGAAGCACCGGGCAACCAGTCGCGCAGTTGAAAAAAATCGGGGATATTGGAAGAAATATCTACGATTTTTTTCGACAAGCGAATGGCTAACCGGGGCAAGTCAGAGCGTTTTCGTTTATTAGTTGATAAGTTCTAAATACCAAAGAGCAAGCAAAGTAATGGATAAGATTCGAGTCGGACTTGGGGAACGCGCCTACGATATTGTAATCGGCAAAGGAGCAAGTGACCTTGCAGCAAATTTAACCGACCGCGCCAACTTCTTTGTGACCGATTCCACGGTCGCAAAGATCTGGGGTGCGCGGGCAAAAGAAACCATGCCCGACGCCAAATGGTTTGAATTCCCCGCCGGGGAATCGCATAAAACCCCCGAAACAGTGATCGACATTTGCCGAAAAGCTGCGGAGTTACGTTTTGACCGCAAAGCACGTTTTGTTGCACTCGGCGGCGGAGTGGTTGGCGATATGACCGGGTTTGCCGCCGCAATTTATATGCGCGGAGTCGGTTTTGTCCAGATTCCCACCACTCTTTTAGCGATGGTCGATTCGAGCGTCGGGGGTAAAACCGGGGTGGATATTCCCGAGGGCAAGAATTTAATCGGGGCGTTTCACCAGCCGGAATTGGTGCTGATTGACCCCGTTTTTTTGACCTCCTTGCCGATAACGGAGATTCGTTGCGGATTGTCTGAAATTCTCAAAATGGGCGTGATTTTTGACGAAAAACTTTTTGCCGAACTTGAAAATAAGCCGGAGAATTTGACCTTCAAGCCGGATTATGAACGGTTTATTCCTCTTATTTTACGTTCTTGCGAGCTCAAAGCACAAGTCGTCGCCGCCGATGAACGCGAAGCCGGAGTCCGGGCGTTGCTGAATTATGGGCATACCTTTGGTCATGCGATCGAGTTATTGAGCGATTTTAACATCAGCCATGGCGAAGGCGTGGCGATCGGCATGTGTTGTGCCGGGGAACTTGCCGTACAGCTCGGTCGTTTCAGCCGCACCGACGCTGAGCGTCAAAAGCAGGCGATCTCTTCGCTCGGGCTTGGAATTGCGTTGCCGCAAAATTGCGCTGTCCCGGCGATGCTTGAAGCGATGAAACGCGATAAAAAAAATCGCAATGGCGCAATTACTCTGGTGTTACCGACGCAAATCGGCAAAGCCGAAGTGGTTAATTCCGTAACGGATTCCCAAATCGCTTCTGCGCTGGAGGCGATGTATGCTTGACCGCGAAGCAACTATAGTAATGAACATGATTCCCGGTATCGGGTTTGTGCGGTACACCGCGCTGTCTGAAGCATTTGGCTCGCCGGCCAAAGTAGTCGGTGTTTCAGCCGAAGAGCTCGCCCAAGTTTCGGGAATCGGTCAAACCCTTGCCGAAAAAACCGCCGCTTTCGACTGGGAAAAGAGTCTCAATGACGAGCTGGAACTTTGTGACCGGGCCGGCGTAAGAATTATCACCTTGCATGACGAGGCGTACCCGGAGGTGTTGCGTACACTCTACGACCCCCCGCTTTGTCTCTATGTTCGAGGCAAATTGCCCCCGCTTCCGGACAGTGCCGTGGCGATGGTCGGCTCCCGCCGAATGACCCAATACGGGGCGCGTATGACCCGCATGATCACCGAAGAGGCGGTGGCGGCAAACTACACGATCGTGTCGGGTCTGGCTTTTGGGGTGGACACCATAGCCCACAGCGCGACCGTCGAAATGAACGGCATAACCATCGCGGTGTTAGGTGGCGGACTGATGCGGATTCACCCTCAGGAAAATGTCGCTTTGGCTCGGCGGATCGTGGAAACCGGGGGTGCTGTGGTAAGTGAATTTCCGATGATGTGCCCGGTCAGCCGCACAACGTTTCCGCGCCGTAACCGCATTGTCGCGGGTATGTCGAAAGCGACGATTGTAACCGAAGCTGGTGTCGGCTCCGGCGCGCTTATCACCGCGAAATTGGCGATTGAAAACGGACGCGAAGTATTCGCCGTACCCGGTCACGCGGATAATATGCAGGCAAAGGGGTGTCACAAACTGATCAAAGAGGGAGCCGGGCTGATTGAGTCGTTCAGCGATGTGCTTGAAGCTTTTGGAGTGGGAATCGGCGGATATTTGCCGGGGTTTGAAACCGCCGAAAACAGCGTTGTCTACAACCCGGATTCATCGAGCGATCTCTCGTCTGACGAGCAAAAATGCCTGAAACTTCTCGGCGAAAGCGAACGTGCGTTGGAGGAACTCTCCCTCGTTACCGGGTTCGATACCGGTAAGTTGCTCGGAGTTTTGATGAGTCTTGAGATGAAACTTTTGATTGAACACGGGGCGGATCAGGTTTACCGCCGGATATAACACGAGGATTTTCGGGAATGATCACCAATATTTTACTGACCGGAGTCGGTGGGCAAGGGATTTTGCTCGCAGCTCGGATTATCGCGTCCGCCGCCCAAAACGCCGGGTTCGATGTAACTACCAACGAAATTCACGGCATGGCACAACGAGGCGGCTCGGTGACTGCTCAAATCCGCTACGGGCAGGAGGTGCTTTCTCCACTGATTTTGGAGGGAACGGCGGACGCGTTCGGCGCGCTTGAGCCGATTGAGGCTTTGCGTTACAGTCACTATCTTAAGCCGGAGGCGACAGCGGTAGTGGCATCCCGACCGATTATCCCGATTACCGTTTCAAGCGGTCAAGCTGTTTATCCTGATAACCTCAAGGAGCGTTTGAACAAAACCTTCCCCAAACTGAAGTTTATCGATTTTGACGCTATTGCGCTTGAAAAATTCAAAAATATAAAAGTCGCCAATACTATTTTATTAGGTACGCTCTCGACGGGATTGTCTTTACCGGGAAATGCCTGGAGCAACGCGATTGCTCAATGCGTAAAAAGTGCCTATGTCGAATTGAATGAAAATGCATTTGAATATGGGAGAAATCTTTAATTATGAGTCATGTCGATTTTTTTAACCCCGTCGCCGAAACGATGTCCGCCGATGAGATGCACGCCTTGCGCGAAGAGCGACTCAAGGCGGTGGTGCGTCACGCCGCTTCCAATGCGTTTTTTTCGGCAAAGTTTAAGCAAGCCGGAGTTGAGGTTGCGGATTTTCGCGGTCTTGAAGATTTATCGAAGCTCCCGACCATGTGCAAAGAAGATTTCCGCCGGGAGTATCCGCTTGGGATGTGTTGCGTAAAAAAAAGCGATTTAGCCGAAATGCACATGTCCAGCGGTTCCACCGGCACCCCGGTAGTAATGCCCTACACCGCCAACGATATTGACCAGTGGGCGGAGTGCATGGCGCGTTGCTACGCGATGTCCGGAGCGCAAAGTTCCGATGTTTGCCAGATCACTCCAGGTCTGGGGCTTTTCAACGGCGGATTCGGCTGCTATCACGGGGCGAAAAAATACGGCATGTTTATCGTGCCGTGCGGACCGGGAAACACCTCGCGCCAGATTAAATTGGCTCGTGATTTCGGCAGTACGGTACTGACCGCCGTGGTAAGTTACGGTATTCGCATTATGGAAGTGGCAGAAGAGGAAAAAACCGCCCTGCCCGATTTGAAGATCGGCATTTTTGGTGCAGAAACCTTTTCCGACGAGATGAAAAAACGGCTATCCTCCGGTCTTGGAATCGAGGTGTTCGATATTTACGGAATGACCGAAACCGGCGGAATCGGGACGCTGGGCATGGACTGCAAGGATCACTCCGGCATTCACGTTTGGGAAGATCATTACGCGATAGAAGTTCTCGACCGCAACACCGGGGAAGTTTTGCCCGACGGCGAAGAAGGCGAGCTTGCGGTCACTTCGCTTACCCGCGAGGCACTCCCAGTGATCCGTTTCCGCACCGGCGACTTAAGCCGAGTGATACATCGCGGTAAATGCGCTTGCGGCCGCACCCACCTCAAGATCGCCGGAGTAACCGGGCGGGTAGATGATATGCTGATTATCAAAGGGGTTAACTTCTTCCCGAAACAAATTGAGCAATCGTTGCTCAAGATTCCGGGCGTACACCCGAATTATCAGATTATCATCGAGGAAGAACACGGAGTAAAAAATCTGCATATCAACGTCGAAGCCGAAATCGGAGTAACCGGGTATATGGTCGAAAAACAGCTAAAAGAGGATCTCGGATTCTCCCCCGACGGCGATGTCTACGCTCCCGGAACTCTGCCCCGGCAAGAGGGCAAGGCAAAGCGTGTCTTTTACCGTAAGGCGGAGGATAAACAATGAAAGAACTGCTCTCCGGCAACGAGGCGATCGCCCGAGGCGCGTGGGAAGCCGGGGTCAAAGTCGGCTCCGGCTACCCCGGTACACCCTCCACCGAGATTCTGGAAAATTTAGTAAAGTTCAAATCCGATGTCTATTGCGAATGGTCGCCCAATGAAAAAGTCGCGCTTGAAGTAGCCGCCGGTGCCGCCGTAAGTGGAGTTCGCAGTATCGTTACGATGAAGCACGTGGGCTTAAACGTGGCTGCCGACCCGCTTATGACGCTCTCTTATATCGGCATTGTCGGCGGGATGGTCATTGTGGTGGCGGACGACCCCGGTATGAATTCATCGCAAACCGAGCAAGATACCCGCCATTACGGCAGACTTGCGAAAGTCCCGGTGCTGGAGCCTGGCAATGCGCGTGAGGCGATTGAATTTGTCAAACAAGCTTTTGACCTTTCCGAAAAATACCGTTGCCCGGTGATTTTGCGCAGCACCACGAGTGTGAGCCACTCCAGGGCGTTGGTTGAAGTCGGAGAACGTATTACCGGCGCCGAAGCCAACTTTAAACGCAATCCGTCTCAATTTGTGCCGTTGCCGATTTGGGGGCGAAAACTCCGGCTCAAAGCGGAGGAGCGTGTCGCCTCTCAAATTAAAGATGCGGCGATTTCGGATTTGAATCGAATATTCAATGGAAACGGCAATCACGAACTCGGCATTATTTCCGGCGGTATCGCCGCCTTGCACTGTCGCGATATTTTCCCCGAGGCGGATATTCTGAAATTGGGTTGGGCATGGCCGTTTCCCGACGAGTTGCTCAAAGATTTCGCCGGCAAAGTAAAGCGGCTACTGATAATCGAAGAGGCCGACCCGATTATCGAAGAACACGTTAAATCGCTCGGAATTACTTGTGAGGGAAAAACTCTCGTGCCGCGTTGCGGGGAGTTAACTCCGATTAAAATCAGGGAAATCCGCGCCAAAGTCTACGGCGAAAAATTTGAAATGCCATTACCTGCGGCGGAGGATCTGCCGGGGAGACCGCCGATTCTTTGCGCCGGGTGTCCGCATCGCGGAATCTTCTTCGGTCTGGCGCAATTTGACGTTATTGTCACCGGCGACATCGGGTGCTACAGTTTGGGAGTGTTCCCGCCTTTGTCGCGGACGGATATAATTCTTTGCATGGGCGGAGGATTTTCCCTCTCGCAGGGAATGGTCAAGGCGGGGGAAAAACGCCCGCTCGTAGGTGTAGTCGGAGATTCTACCTTTTTTCATTCCGGCATTACCGGGTTGCTCGATATAGTTTACAACCAGGGAAACTCCACCTTGATTGTAGTTGACAATCGAACCACGGCGATGACCGGGCACCAGGATCACCCCGGCACCGGGCAGACGCTTATGGGCGAACCGACAGTTGCGGCATCAATCGAAAAGATCGCCGAAGCGTGCGGCATGAAGCGAATCCGGGTGGTAAATCCGTACCATATCAATGAGGTAAAAGAGGCGTTAAACGAAGAGCTTTCAGTTAATGAACCGTCTTTAATCATCAGTCGCGCCCCGTGTATCCTAAAAGAACGCAAGTCCGTCGGACAAGCCTTGGCGATTGATTCGGCAAAATGCCGGAATTGCAAGCAGTGTCTGAAACTCGGTTGCCCGGCGATTGAGACGGCGGGCGGGGCGAAACCCAAAATCAACGCACAACTTTGCATCGGCTGTACGCTGTGTCAACAACTTTGCAAATTTGGCGCGATCTCGGAACTCCCGCCTCCGCCCCAAACTTAGAGCTTATCAACTACCTGATTCCGTGGAAAAAATTTGGATAAGCGATGCTATCGCTTGATTGTCAGGTGCTTGTAAAAAAACGTAACTTCACCTGCCAGGTGAAGAGAGGATTTTTTGCAAGTGC
>JAISIP010000017.1 GCA_031261965.1 Victivallales bacterium
TTCCTTTGTTGCGCAATGCCCGAACTGCGACCACCGGGAGTTTTTGATCGTATTGCGGTGTGCTTATCGCGTCACGGGCGTTCGCATGGCGAAACGCCTCTTTGAACGCGGGGTGAACGGTGGATTCTTTGGTCATGACAAAGCGGGTTCCCAGCTGGACTCCGGCTGCTCCCATGGTGAGCAAATGCGCCATCATTTTACCGGTTCCGATACCACCGGCGATAAAGATCGGAATTTGCTCATGGAACTTATAGAGGATTTGCTGAATCAACACCATGCTTGAAACATGACCGATGTGACCGCCAGCCTCGCTGCCCTCAAGGATAATTCCGTCTGCGCCGAAACGGATCATACGCTCGGCAATGGAAAGTGCCGAAGCAAAACAAAGCACTTTCGCTCCGGTCGCCTTAGCCGCGAGAATCTCCTTTTCCTTGGGGAAACTGCCCGCGAAAATAATATAGGGGACCTTGACTTGGTCGAGCATGGCGAGGTGGTCTTTGTACGCCGGGGCAATGGTAATAAGGTTCACTGCAAAATTATTTGCGGTCAAACTCTTGAGCTCCATAATCTGCTTTTCAAGAATGTCGCACGGGGCGTTGCCCCCGGCGAGACAGCCGAAACCACCGGCGTTGCAGACGGCGGAGACCAGTTTGGGCTCGGAAACCCAAGTCATCGCGCCACAAAGAATCGGGTACTTGACACCGAGAAATTCACTTCCCCGGTGCATCAACGGAGTTAACATCGACAAATCGTTCATCTATTTCTTTCTTTTTTGCTTAAGGATAGCTCCAAAAATTTCTCCTCTTTTAATATAGCATATCGGAGTAATTTTTCAATCATCGAGCCACTCGGATTCCACTTGTTCAAAGAACTTTTGCGCCGACTTGGAAAGTGCCGGCGAAGGTTTTTCCGTAGTTTGGATTGCAATACCATACAATTGACGTGTCGGCAAAAGCTCGGTTTCGGTAGCAAAAAGGAATTTCTCAATCTCTGTTCGGCGGGCGATCTGATCGCTGATCAGAGCGATTTTTTGGCGAAACTTTTCGGTAGAACCAGATGATTCTACGATCGGCAAGCGATAGATCTCTTCCACCAACAAAATCAGCTCCCGCGAGAACTCCGGGGGACTGCCCCGTCTTAAAGCAAGCAGTTGATTTTTCAACATTTCCCGGAGTTGTCCGCCATCGGGTCGCCCCGGAAGAATCTCCGGCAAACGCGATAAATCGCATAAAACACTTTCTCCGGTCAACTGTCCCTTAGCATCGAGAGTAGGCAACTTGAATTTCATCGCCTCCTGGAATTTCTCTTGAATTATATACGCCGGACGCGGAAAAAATTCGTTAAAGGCGATGCTCTCGGCGTAACGCTCAAACGCACGCTGAATTCTTTCGTTATTCGGTTGACCGGAATCCGGCGAATTCTTCAGAATAAGCCGTCCGAGTGTCGATTGAAAATTTTGTTCTTCGATCGCTCCGAGATGAGCCGATAAAAGGCAGTAATCCAGCAACGCGTTATCGGTCGAACTCGACAACGCCGAGCCATACTCAAGCATAACCCTGCCAAGTTCGCGATAAAATTCCATCGCCGGAGGAGTCAACAGTTCCGGCGTTAATCGGCGCATTTGCCTAAAGTCCGGGAATTTGCCCAATTCGGACAATGCCCGCAAAATCGGCAAATAGCAATTGCGATGCACTATTAGCTCGCTACTTCCGGCACTTTTAAGTTTGGAATCAATACCGGCGACCACCCAGCCCGGCAAATAATCAAGTGACGGCGGAATTTTTGCCCCGGGAGTTTTTGCGAGCAAAATCAGCCCGAACAGTCGGCGACGCAGTTGAAAGTCGTCGCGCCACGCTTGCGAGCTGTCGTTAAACGATAGTACCCACTCTCTTGGGGTAAAATCGGCTTTTAATTCGCCTTGCGGAAGTTTGTCGGTTAACAGCACCCGGCAACGCAATGGCGACCGTTTGCCGCTGACTTTAAAGAGGGTAGAAATTTGCCGATCTATGGCACGCAGTTCTTCAATGGCAGATGCCGATTCTAAGTTACCGTGATCCAGATCAATTTCAAGACCGTCCGAAGTTATAGTCGCAGCCCCGTGCAACGCTATCGCCACGACTCCTGCCGCAAGTAAAAATAATATCTTCAAAAACATTGGAATAAAAATTTGTTTTTTACGGTTTTAGATGTATTTTCACAATATCAATATAACCGTTTAATTATACGAAAACAAATTATGAATACGAATAATCTGAAAAACGAATTATATCCTTGCGCCTTGACCATTGCCGGAAGCGATTCCGGCGGAGGTGCCGGGATTCAAGCCGACTTGCGAACCTTTAACGCCTTTGGGGTTTATGGTTGTACGGCAATTACCGCCGTGACCAGCCAGAACCCCAAGCATGTAACGCGTATAGACGGCATACCTCCGGAAGGGGTGACATCGCAAATTGATGCAATTATCGAGGAGATTCAACTCAGCTGGGTAAAAACCGGAATGCTGTTTTCCCCGGAGATTGTCACAGCAGTGGCAAAAGCGGTAAAAAAATACAAATTGCAACTGATACTTGACCCGGTGATGGTTTCAACTTCGGGAAGCGTGCTGCTAAAAGATTCCGCGATTCAGGCACTTAAAACCGAACTCATGCCGCTGGCAAACTGGATCACACCCAACATCCCGGAGGCGGAATTGCTGTTGAATTGCAAGCTAAAAAGCGAACAGGACTATTTTAATGCGGCGCAAAAGTGTTCCGAGCAATGGGGAGTGTCGGTTTTATTGAAAAGCGGACACGCGCCGGGCGGAAAATTCGCTTGCGACGTGGTCGCTCATTCCGGGAATCTTTATCGCTTAACTTCGCGCCGACTGCCGGATCAAGGTCAATCGCACGGCACAGGCTGTACGCTTTCGGCGGCGATGACGGCGGGTTTTGCGCTGGGTATGCCGTGGAAAACCGTACTTTGCGAGGCAAAAGCGTTTGTTTTCGGGTCACTTTCCGAATGCGTCAAAATCGGCGACGGAGTATTGGCGATGTATCCGCCGGTGGAAGATCGGGTTGATCAAATCCGCCTCGAAAAAGTGTAAAAAACGCTAAAACATGAGATATTTTGGGGTCTTCACGGGAATTAAATTCAAGGCAGTGTTATTCGCCGGTGGTGTACCACTCCGGGTGGATACCCAGCTTGCCGATCTTGTAATGAATCACCCGTGGCGAAAGCCCGAGACTACGCGCCGCACCCGACATGTTACCCGCGTTGCGCTTCAACGCTTCGACGATGAGTTCGCGTTCATAGGAGTCCACTAAGGTATTAAAAGAGGCTTTGCCGTCCGGCAACAGTTCCGTGCCGGACTCCTGCCCGGTTTGCAGTGACGGCGGCAGATTATAGCCGTGAATGCAATCGTCTTGCGCCGTTAAAACCGCCCGCTCAATACAGTTCTCCAGCTCACGCACGTTGCCCGGCCAGTGGTATGCCATGAGCATATTGATCGTCGGGGTGGAGAGGCGCGAAACTTTTTTGCCGTATTTTACGTTCATCTTTTCGATGAAGTGTTCCGCAAGTAAAATAATATCGCTCCTGCGTTTCGACAAATCCGGCATCACAATCGGGAAAATATTCAACCGATAATAGAGGTCTTCCCGGAACATCTTTTTTGCCATAAGATCTTCCAAATTTCGGCTGGTCGCCGCCAAAAATCTGACATTTGAACGCAACTCGGCGTTGCTGCCGACCCGCGAAAACGTCCGCTCCTGGATGAATCTCAATAACTTAACCTGAGTCTGAAGCGAAAGATCGCCGATCTCATCCAAAAAAAGCGTCCCGCCGTCGGCCGCTTCGGCGCGTCCGATCCGGCGACCGGTCGCCCCGGTAAACGCCCCTTTGTCGTGACCTAAAAGTTCGCTCTCGACCAAATTCTCCTGCAACGCCGCGCAATTCAAACAGATAACAGGTTTGTCGCGCCGACTTGAGAGGTTGACGATCGC
>JAISIP010000156.1 GCA_031261965.1 Victivallales bacterium
AGGCCGCCTCTAAACCCGGTTTTTAGAGATACCCTTGAAAAACCGCATTGCCAATGATATATTTTTAGAGGTACCCCAGAGCTAATTAGCTCTTTAGAGCGGTAATCAAGGATAAGATAGTTGATGAAGGATTTGATTCTACGTTTTTGGCGGCAAGTCGGAGATAATCCGGCAAAAACTTTGTTTTTCTTTGTCATTGCCTCGGTCGGGTTGTGGACAATTCAATGCTCATTATTGCAAAACATCCAAAGCCTCGACACGCTTGAGGCGCTAACCTGGGGAGCGCAAGGAGAGTGGGGGCACTTTAAGCACCCGCCGCTCTCCGGCTGGATCGGATACTGGTTTTCTGTGCTGACCGGTCACGGCGACTGGGGGCTTTATCTGCTTTCGCAACTTTGCCTGGCGATCGGCGTGTGGTTCGCCTATCTGCTCGGCAAGGAGTTCTGGTCTGATAAATACAGCGCGGCGACCGGTGCCTTGCTGCTCTACGTTTTGCACTATTACAACCCCTCCTGGATGAAGTACAGCACCTATTTTGTTGAAATCGCGCTTCGCCCGATTATGGCGTACTTTTTCTTTATGGCGTTAAAGCACAATCGGCTTTACCAATGGGGATTGTTCGGACTCTTTTGCGGGTTGGGGATTTTGGCGAAATACTCCACCGTGCCGTTGCTGTTTGCGTTTCTGCTGATTTTCTTTTGGCGCAAAGAATATCGGGTCAAGGCGTTGAGCATTGGTCCGTATCTGGCGTTTGCGATCTTTTTGCTGGTGATTGCCCCTCATGTCAACTGGCTTGTCGAACACGACTTCCCCAGCTTTAAACACGTGGAAAACCGCATGGCCGAAGAACACACCTGGTATATGCCGTTAATTGTGACAGCCACCGCGCTTTACCCGTTGCTGGCGGAAATGGGGGTGCTGTTGCTCGCATGTTTCCCGCACTGGCGCGATCGGGAGCGAAAAACTCTTAATCGCGATGCGTTATTTTGGGCGTTGACGCTTACACTGATTCCCTCAGCGGTCTACATTTTGCTTTCGCTGTTGGGCAGCGACATCATTTTGATGTGGTTTTGCTCGCTTGCGTGTTGGAGCGGAATCGCCGTGGTCGCGGCTTTCCCGTTTAAGTTAAACGGGGAGATTTTTCGCAAACTGTTTCTTTTGCTGGTGATTTACACGGCGTGTCTTTTTATCGGCACAAGTTGCGATTTGATGTTCAGCTCGCGGTCGCGACTTCACACCCGCCCCGAAGCGGTAGTCAACCCGGCGTTGGATTTCTGGCAAAAACATTCAAATAAACCTATCCCGGTGGTGGTGGGCGATCGCTGGCTCACCGGCGTGGTCGAAAATTACACCAAAGCGCGTCCCCCGGCTTGTGAAGTCGATGATATAGTGTATTTCGACTTATACAAGGAGCGAATTGCCAAAGACGGCGCGCTTTTACTCGCCGGTGAACCCAAAGAGCTTGACGGATTTCTCGCGCAAATCGGGAATCCTGAAATTGAATTTACCTTTTACCGGGTGCCGTACCACGCGCTGCGGGGCAGAACCAAAAAGCTGCGCTTTGTCCTCGGCTATCTGCCGCCAAACACGGCGAAAATAGAGTAAGCCTGATGCGAGAAAGTTTGATGCGAGAAGGAAAAACCTTTTGAGGTACCCATAAAACTTCGCGTAATCGCATAATCTCAGTGCTTGAGGGCGCGGCGCATATCAAGATCGTCTTGCCGTTTGCGCAAAGTATCACGTTTATCGCCGTGGGTTTTGCCTTGGCAATAGGCGATTTCGATTTTTACCAGCCCCTGTTTGAGGTAGACCTTGAGCGGAATGACCGTCCCGCCTTTTGCCCCGACCCATTGAGAGAGTTTGAGGATCTCGTTTTTGTGCAAAAGCAAACGCCGTTTTTGTTTCGCATCGTGGTTGAAGCGATTGCCGAAACCGTAAGGCGCGATGTGCATATTCTCCAGCCACGCTTGACCGTTGCGGAGCGTGACATAAGAGTCGGTCATGTTGATCGACTTGGCGCGACAGCTTTTGACTTCGGTGCCGACTAACTGCACACCGGACTCAAAGCGTTCGATGACATTGTAGTCGTGGAACGCTTTTTTGTTGCTGGCAAGAACCGGCTCGTCGGGATTTCGCCTTGGCATATTGCCCTCTTTTACGCTTTTACGCTTTTATTTCGCGCAAAAAGTTTTTGGCGCGTTCTTCAAACGCCTTGTGGCGCGGTAAATTTTTAGCGGTGAGTGACGCGTTAAATATATTCAACAACTCGAGTTGCTCCGATGTTAGTTCGACCGGACTCTCGACCACAACGCGAACATGCAAATCGCCTCTTGCTCCGCCGCGAAGTGACGGCACGCCTTTGCCTTTGAGGCGCAAAACCGCGCCGGACTGGGTTCCCGCCGGAATTCTCATCTTGGTTTTGCCGGTCAAACTCGGCACATCGACCGTACCGCCCGATACCGCTACTTCAAAGGGGATGGGGACTTCGCATCTGAGATCGTTCTCGGCACGCTGAAAAACCGCGTTGGGGCGGACGTGAATAACCACATAAAGATCCCCCGGAGGACCGCCGCGCAGCCCGTCTTCGCCTTTTCCGGCGACGCGCATTTGCGACCCGGTGTCCACTCCGGGTTGAATCCGCAGCGCAAACGATTTTTCTTGGCGAATCCTCCCTTGACCGTGACATTTGTGGCACGGTTTCTCGATGACTTTGCCCGTACCCTGACACTTCGGACACGCCTGCTGAAAATTGAAATATTGTTGCGACACGTTGATCCGCCCCGAGCCGTTACATTGAGGGCAGGTTTTTTTGCCGGTACCGGGTTCGCAACCCGTGCCGGAACAATCGGGGCAACCGGTCAATTTGGGAATGGTAAGTTGTTTCTCCGTGCCGTAAACCGCATCTTCAAAGTCGATCTCAAGGTCATAGCGTAAGTCATTGCCGCGCAATGGACCGTTGGGGTTGCGGCGACGCGAGGAACCGCCACCGAAGAGATCCTCAAACGAGAATCCTCCGCCACCGCCGCCGCCGAAGAATTGGCTGAAAATATCTTGGGCGTTGAAGTCCGGACCAGCACCGCCGCCACGTTGGCTGCTGGTGTAGGCATCGTGACCGAACTGATCGTACTGGCGACGTTTTTCGGCATCGCTCAGGGTCTCGTAAGCGAGCGAGACCTCTTTGAATTTTTCCTCAGCCGCCTTGTCGCCCGGATTCTTGTCGGGGTGATATTTGATCGCCAATTTGCGGTAAGCTTTTTTCAGATCGTCCGCCGTGGCATTGCGTTCAACTCCGAGAGTTTGGTAAAAATCTTGACCCATAATAGCTTATGCCTCCTCAGATTTAGAGGATTCAGCTGCCGAGCCGGATGATACCACCACTTTGGCGGGACGCAGCAGCCGTTGCCCGAAACGGTAGCCGCCGGCCCACTCTTTGAGAATGATTCCCTCGGGATATTCCTCCGACGGTTCGTGTGCCACCGCCTCGTGAATGGTGGGGTCAAATTGCGTACCTACGGTTTCGACTTGACTTACGCCGGACTCTTCAAAGGCTTTTATGTATTGATCGATGATCATGCCAAGCCCTTGACGGATCTGCTCGATATTCTCCGAATTCTCCGCCGCCTGACGCGCCATGGAGAGGTAGTCGTAAACGGTGATAAACGGCTCAAGCGCATTGGCGGCACCGTAGACGCGGGCATCGGAAATATCTTTGGCGGTACGTTTGCGGTAGTTCTGATAGTCGGCCTGAAGATAGATGAGTTTCTCTTGCGTTTCGGCGAGTTCCTTCTTTAGTTTTTGCTCTTCTTGCTCCGCGGTTGTATTTGCGGATTCGGCCTGGCAAGATTCAGTTGCGTTGTTTTCTTCGGCGATGTCGGGGCGGATTGCCTCGGAATCGTCGGCGTGTTTTTTATCTTGATGTTTATGACTCATATAGAAATCCTCGTAGTTATGGATAGAATCCTCAGCTATGGAGTTAAATAATATAAAGGAAAAGTGCCGAAATTCAATAGCTTAGACTTACATTTTTGGGAAACTTTTTCGCAGTTGAACTTGCTTTTTTATCAAAGAACGGTAAATTAAAAAGCAGGAATTTGATGTGTCCAAAAAAAATTAAGGAATCGAATAATATGACCGGTTTGATCATTCTTGTTGTAGTACTTGTACTTATTTTTATTGTGATTGGGATGTACAACGGCTTGGTTCGCTCCAAAAAACAAGTGGACAACGCGTGGTCGCAAATCGATGTGCAACTCAAAAGACGCTATGATCTGATTCCCAATTTGGTAGAAACGGTCAAAGGATACGCCACGCACGAATCCACCGTGTTTGAGAAAGTAACCCAGGCACGCACCAACGCGATGACCGCGTCCGGCACCGGGGCGAAAATTTCGGCGGAGACAGAGTTGACCGGGGCACTCAAAGGGCTGATGGTTCAGGTCGAGGCGTACCCGCAACTCAAGGCGAACGAGAACTTCTTGAAGTTGCAGGAAGAGTTGACCGCCACCGAAAATAAAATTTCCTTTGCGCGTCAGCACTATAACGACAGCGCGACGAACTACAACACCGCAATCGCGTTGTTTCCCGGCAGTGTGATTGCCGGAATGTTCCATTTCACTGACGCCGAATTGTGGCGAATCACCGAGTCCGCCGAACGCGAAACCCCGAAAGTCAAGTTCTAAAAAATGCGTTCCCGGCAGACCTTTCAACAGTTGATTGCGACCAATAAACGCAATAGTTTTATCTTGATTTTCGGCATGTTTCTTTTGCTTTTCGCCATAGGAGCCGTCTTTGGCGGAACGTATGGCAGTTATGAAGCCGGGCTTGTGATTGCGGGAATTACCGCAATTGTGGTGTTTCTTTTTGCCTGGTTCGCCGGTTCGGGGACTCTTATGGCGATCAGCGGCGCACACGAAATCCAGAAAGCCGATGACCCGCAACTTTTTAACGTGGTTGAGGAAATGGCGATTGCCGCCGGAGTCCCGACCCCCAAAATCTACGTGATCCAAACGGACGCGCTGAACGCTTTCGCCACCGGGGTTGACCCGGCACATGCCGCCGTGGCGATCACCGACGGGTTGCGTCACAAACTCAATCGTGAGGAGTTGCAAGGGGTGATTGCCCACGAGATCGGGCATATCCGCAATTTCGATATTCGCTACACCATGCTTATGGCGGTAACTGCCGGAGCGATCGTGCTGCTTGCCGATGTGTTTTTGCGTTCGAGTTTATACACTGCCGGCAGTCGTCGGCGCAGCAGCAATAAGAACGACGGGGCGGGGCAGGCGATTTTGCTGATTGTCGGGATACTTTTGGCGATTCTCGCGCCGCTTATTACGGCGTTGATTCAAATGGCGATGAGCCGTCAGCGCGAATACCTCGCCGATGCGTCGGCGGTGGAGTTTACGCGCAACCCGGACGGATTGGCGAATGCGCTGGCACTGCTCGGTTCAGATCAAACCCCGTATAAAGCCAGCCGGGCGGTTGCTCCGCTTTACATTGTCAACCCCGAGTTGAAGTTGCGCAGCGGCAAAGAGAGTATGTTTGCCACCCATCCCCCGATTACCGAGCGGATCAAACGCCTAAGGGAGCTTGCCGGAGCGTAAAACCCTTTAGACGTATCCTTTAATCGCGCTTGGGTTTTTTTGTGCGGTTCATTATGCGCAAAAAGACCCAAAAAACACCGAGCGGTAAAACGACAACTTGGATGATAAGCCCGGCGACATACAAGTAAGAGAGTTTCAGCAGATTTGCCACCATATCCGGGATGTCTATGGATTTTAAGGTATCCCACAGTTTGGCGGTTTTCTCTTTTATGGACTTGCTGTTTACCAAAATATCTTCGTCTGGCGGCGAAAAAACCTTAAGAGCGTTTTGCGTTTCGTCTATTTGCGGCGAAAAGTAACAGCTGTCCAAGCCGGAGCTGATTATCGCACTTATCGGCAAGCATAGCCGCACGGCGATGATCAAAAAAATCGTTTTAAAAGCAATTCTTTGGGCGGTTTTGCTCCATTCTTTATGGCAAAAAGAGACCATAACCCAGAAAAGTACCGCAATAGCAAGCAAACGCATGAAAATTTGCACACTAAGCTCATAGAGGATTTTTTGGATTCCCAACGAGATTATGGATGTAATGAGAATATCCGAAGCGCGTTCGGTCAGATCATCCAACGGGTCAAGCAGTTGTCCGACCGCCAAGGTTATTCCCACGCCAAAAGAGGCGTTAACTTGCGACTCTTTTATGACCGACACCCCGGCGTTGATTCCCCGGCAAACCGCATAAGTCGCTCCCGCCTTGTAAATCGCCCCGTTAAAGTAGCTGTCCGCATTACGGTCAAGGTATGGGATTTTTGCGTTCGGCGGCAAAAACAGCGCGAATAGCGCAATAATCACAATGACGATTTTTATAGATACTCGCAATTATTTGAATTTCCCGGTTTTTACATCGTTGGCGTAATTGCCCACCGCCTCACGGAAGAGTTTGCCCAACTCGGCGTAACGCCGGGCGTGTTTTGGGGTGAACTCTTCATACAGTCCAAGCAGATCGTTCAATACCTGCACTTGTCCGTCGCAATCCGGTCCTGAGCCGATTCCAATCGTGGGTATGCTGATTTTTTCGGAGATCATTTTGCCGGTTTCGGATGGCATGCATTCCAATACCGTGGCGAATGCACCCGCCGCTTCCACTTTACGGGCATCTTCGAGCAGTCTCGCCGCGTCTTCGGGGGTTTTTCCGGTTTGGCGGTATCCGCCGGAAGTCATAATATGTTGCGGTAAAAGCCCGATGTGAGCCAAGACGGGAATTCCGTTGCGAACTAATTTTTCGATTAACGGCGCGACCTCGGCACCTCCCTCAAGCTTGACTGCGTCTGCACCCGCCTCTTTGAGGACTCTTCCGGCGTTGCGCAACGCTTCGGAGTCGTCGGCTTGATAGCTCATAAAGGGCATATCGAAAATGACAAACGCGTCAGGAGCACCGCGCCGCACCGCCTTGGCGTGGTGCAACGCCTCATCCATGGTTAAAGGCAGGGTGTTTTTGTATCCGAGAACCGTCATGGCGAGCGAATCGCCGACCAGCAGTGCGTCGACATTGGCCTGGTGACAGAGCGACGCACTTGTAGCGTCGTACACGGTGATCATAGAAATTTTTTCGCCGGCGATTTTGCGCTTGCGAAAAGTCCCGACAGTGACTTTGCTGTTTGTATTCATACAGTGAGCCTTTGGTTTTGCAATTAGTTCGTCCTGATTCCGTGAATATAATATGCCTCGTTGCCTGAAAATTTGCAAATTTCTTTCAAAGAATCAGGATACATAAAAAGTCAGCGTCGTTCGACGGCCTCGGCGGCTCGCATCTCCTTTTCGGTCATAAAGAGGAGCGTGGCATCGGCGGGGTCGAGTGGCGGCGTGTCGGTCAGATAGGCGATCAGATTGGCGAGGAGGCGGAGGTTGTCTTCGGCTTCCACCCGAAAGGGCTGCATCCAGAGTGCGTCCGGCAAGAAAACAGCTTTCCCCTTGCCGAGCGTTCCTCCGAGGACGATAGCAGCGTTCGGTGCGGCAAGGTCGTTCGGTGCAGTTTTGACCAGCGGTTTTAGCTCACATTTCGATGTCGGCACGAAGACTGGCAATGTGAAGAACTGCACTGCCTTTAAACCTCTGGTCACCGGATGATCGGCGAAGTGAAGTGCCTTGACTTGCATATCGTCGGAGTATCCGCATGAAAGAGGGTTTCGGGCGTAGTTGCCACGGTTGAACCCGAGCTTCTGCCCGAAATTCCAGTTGATCGACTGGCGGGCGTTTCCGGTGCTGCCCCGGGCGGATGTGCCAACGCAGAAGAGTCCGCCGCCCTCCCGCACATAATCGATGAGCATGTCGTAGATGGGATGCTTGCCGTTAACCAAGGGGGCGATGGAACCTGCGTGGTCTTCAGCGAGAAAAACGAAGCGGAATTTTTTCAGCACCTCCGGCGTGATTTCGGCGAGGGGGAGTTCACGGGTTTCCACCCCCGATCGGTGAAGCAGATAGGTCAGTTGCGGATATGCCGTCCGCCCGATCCGTCCAAAGGAGTTGAGCGGAGCAAGGAAGAGGGCTTTGGGTGCGGAGGTATCGAGAGTTACGGGAAGTTTATCCCACGAGCTGATTTCGTCGAGCCACTTTTGCCGTACCGGAGCGATGCCGGGGAGGACGAGGGGGGCGGTTTCCTCCGCTTCAAAGAGCAGTGCCGCCGGTTCGCCGTTGTATTCAAAACTGTTGATCCATGTATGGAGCATGACGATGTCGATGGTATCCTCAAGCAGATCAGGATCAAGAACTCCGTAGCCATCGGCGTAATGACGGTGGGCTCGCGTGTCTACACCCCAGGGAGCGTCGGAAAAGGTGCGGAACTCCTTTTTCATCTCCTTGAATCCGACCATAAAGTCGAGTCCGAGGAAGCGGAGATAGTCATAGTATTGCTCAAAATATTTGTCGCGCATAGCCAGCCGGTACTGGTGGGCACTGGCTCCGGGAAGGATGTCGGTTGACAAATGGGGCGGACGTACCTCCTCCCAGCTTTTGAAATTGCACCGCCAGACCCGGTTTGCTTCGGCGAGGGAGCCGTATTTTTTCTCGGTCCAGATGCGGAAGTCGGCGAGAACCCGTTCGTGCGAGGGGGTATAGCCGAGTTCGTTCCAGCTTTCAAATGCCATGAGATGGAGGTTTTTGTAATAGCAAAAGCGGCTCCGCCAGTCGAGGTAATGTATTTTTCGCCCCTCGGGAGTATTGTGGTCTAAGGAGTAGAAGTGGCTGCCGTTGACAAAGATCCGATCCAGTCCGGGAACGCCTTTGACGTAACGTATGGGATTGTACTCGGGCATATAATTGCCGTTGTCGAATTCGATGATAATTCCCTGTCGGGTGATCTCGCGAACGGCACTGGCAGCCGAACGGGAGTCGTGATAACGGAGTCGGTAGTCGCCGCTCTTCTCCTTCGAGATGCCGTAGTTCATCGACCAGTCGAGTGTCAGCATTGAATAGTTGAGCAACCGGTGCATCCAGAGGGTGTTGAGTTGCCACTGACCGCCGCCTATGGTGTAGTTCCCGGCGTAATAGAAGGGTTTGCCGTCGCGGGTCAGGTAGCCGTCTTTCTGTCCGTACCGATAGGGAAGGTCGGGCATGGGGACGATTCCACCGTCATCGGAGGGGAGCGGTTCAATGGTCAGCCTCGCCCCGGATGCCGTTGGCGGCGCGGTGACTTCGGGGAGTTCGAGTGTCACGTCATCGAGCAGGGTTTCGGAAAGTACGCTCTTCCCCCAGAGCTGGAAATGGAGCCGGAGGCGTGGCAGGTTCTCAAGATATTTTGCGGGCAGGGTGATCTCACGGCGGAACTCTGTCCACTCATCGGTTTTTTTCAGGTTGAAGGTGAAAGCAATGACTTCTCCCTGTTCGTTCTTTACCGCGACCTCTTTTTCCGCTTGCAGTTCATACAGTCGGAGGTGGAATAGAAAGCTGTCTCCTTTGTAGAAGAAAGAGACGCGGATTTTGCTCTGGTTTCCCGGTGTCGCGGCGAGCGGCAGATAGTCGCTGAATAGCTGAGTGACTTTGCCGGCTTCCTGACCGATGAGGCGCATTGCGAACTTTCCTGAATGTGCCTCCTTGTCGGTGCGTTCGATGTTGGAGTAGGGATAACCGCTCCATGAGCCTTTTTCTTCAAAACCACCGTTAGGAATGGCGAAGAGAGGGAATAAGAGACCGCAAAGCACCGCCATGATGATGTGTCGGAACATGATGAAATCTCCTTTTAACGGAAGAGTCTGTAATTTTGCACGGTGGGTTTGGAATAAGCTACGACGCTGCCGTCGCTATATAGGAGACTAAAGGCACTGCCACCGTGTCCGTAGGTGTCGCCTGAGCCGTGGCGGTAACGGATAGACCCGTTGAGCTGGCTACTATTTGTGTAGTTCCCATTATGAATTCCCGCTCCGTCCTGATTGTCGGCGGCGAGGAGGATGCGGTAGTTCTTGGGCAGCGTCTGGATTTTTGGATACCAGGCGGCGAAACTTTCTTTGACATGCGGCGATGCGGTCGCGATGACCATGATGTTGAGTCAGTAATTCTTGTCGCTGTCGAGACTGTTGGCGGAGGGGCAGACAAAGACACAACCCGCCGGCAGCTTGCTGCTTTTGCGGAAAACCTTGAAATAATCCTCCTCCAACCTCTTGAAAGCCGTCATGCTGTGGTTGTAGGTGCTGCCGATGTTCCCTGCCATGAACCAACCGCTGTTATCGTCGGTGTAGAGGATGATGCCCGAACCGATCTGCTTTAGGTTGCTGATGCATTTAATGTCCTTTCCGCGCTTTCGCGCCTGTTGAAGAGCGGGCAACAGCATGGAAGCGAGGATCGCGATAATCGCGATCACCACGAGGAGTTCAATCAAGGTAAAATTTGCGATGACGCTTCCCTGTTTTGTTTTGTGTCGGATAATCATTGCTACCTCTCTTTCTGTTTTTTTAGTGTGTCCCTATAGATTCAGTCGGAGTTCGTTGTGACTGTAACTTGACAAGGAAATCTCCCTTTTTACTGTCGTTTGGTTCAGGGTGATTTCGAGGTCATAGTCGCCGTAGAAACCGTTCCAGTCGGCGACGCCGTTTTCGTCGGTCTTGACCCGGCATTCGGTATGCCACTCGCGGTTGACCAGATCGTCGAGTACGCGGTAGGCGGGTTTTTCTTCCAGATTCTTACCGAGCAATCCGGCGTCGAATTTATTCTCGTCGCCGTAGGCGGTCTGATCGACTAAATTCCACCAGACGATGGACTTCATATTCTTCTGGCTGAACCAGAGACGGTAGAAGTTGCGAAGCACTTTCGCCTGAAGTTCTTCCGCTTCCCGGCGCGGCAGCCCTGGATACGTAGGCAGCGAGATCTCCGTTATATGCAGCGGAATTCCCAGTAGAGCATATTGGTCGAGTACGTTGAACAAATGATGCGGATCAAAGAAAAAGTGCCGCTTTCCGTCCGAAGCGAAATCATTGAGTTCTCCGTACAGATGAAACTGCATACCGAGTCCGCCGAGACGCACGCCCCGCTCAAGTAAATTTTGTGCCAACAGATAAACCGGCGAAGTTGAGTAGTGAAATGGCTCAAAGGAGATGTCGGTGCCGTCATTGTAGCACAGTTCGGTGTAATTCGGAAAATACTTTTCGGCAAGGCGGAAAACTTCATATACGTAATCCTGCGGCGTGACGGATCCGCCGATGGTTTTGCTGAAAAAGCGCGGATAGGAGAAGGCTTCATTGACCGTGTCCCAGATGGTGACGGTTTTTCCGTACCGCCCGGCGAGCGTCGCGATGCGTTCCTCAAGGAGGATCATTAGGTCTCGGGAATTCTGAGGCAACCAGCGGGGTACGAAATTGTCGCAGAAAAGCCAGTGTCCCTTGGGGCGAATCCGATTCTCATGACACCAGCGAACTGCGAAATCCGTCGCAGGGCGGCGGGCGATCTTTTGGCTGTCCTCCGCAAAACGCAACTTGCCGGGTGACGGCTCCATAGTGTCCCAGTAAAATGGGAGCGATGCGTGGTTGAACACCTTTTTGAATCGCTTCTCATAGAGCTCATTCTCGGCATCGGTCCGGAAATCTCCGAGCTTGAAGAGGTTTGAACCGAAGAGGAATTCATGCCGCTTCTGAATCAGCTTCAACTCCGCGCCCTTAAGGGGAGTACCCTCGACATCGGAGAGTACGAACCGCCCCCAACCCATGCGGTGACGCCGGGTGTCCAGCTCGATACGCTCCTCGATGCCGCCGCGCGGATGATCCATGTCGCGGGTGATTGAATCCATCAGTTGCCGGGAAGTCATTTCTTAAGATCCTTTTTGGGTAATGTTGTGAGTTGTTTCTTTTTTCTACTATTATATATTATAGCTGAATTTCAATATAAAACAAATAAAAAATCATAAATTTTTGAATATTATTGTTTTACAGTTATATATTCAACTTGAAAAAACACTTATTGGTGTTATATTTATCAAATAATATTCCACAATACTGAATTCGGAGGAAATATGTACCAGACCGTGAAGTCAGTGAAAAAGGCGATGACGATTCTGGAAAGCGTCACCGGACGGGCGATGGAGAATAAATTTGCCACCTTGCAGGAGATTGCGCGGGAGGCGGGGATTCCGCCGGCGACCGCCCGCAGTCTTTTGCGTACGCTGGAGGAATGCGGCTACATCGGGCGGAAAGCACACGGACGCTATCAGGAAGGGCCGAAATGCTTTCAGCTGTTTCAGACGGGAAATTACCTGCGAAAGCTGCCTGCACTGGCGCGTCCGCTACTGGAAAAGGCGGTAGAAAACACCGGCGAAACCTTTCTCCTTACCGCTCTTTTACATGGTCGCCGGATCGAACTTTTGCGCCTTGGAGTGGAGGAGAGGGCAGGGCGTGAAATGAGCTTCCACGCCAACGCCGATCTTTATCAGATGCGTACGACCCGGGTAATCCTGGCATGGTATTCGCCGGAAGAGGTCGATTTCTTTTTGGAACGTAACGGCATGCCGACTGTGGAGGATTGGCCGGAGGCGGGAGGCAGTCGCGAAGGATTGGCGACGGCACTTCATGACATCCGTTACTACGGCGGTTGCTCCGACCGTCTGGAACTCCTGACGGCGACAGCGGTGCCGATCCTCTCGCCTAACGACGAGATTCTGGGGGCGTTGGGCTGTTACTCCCCGCTCACTCGGACCGATGTGGTTCGTCAGGCCGGAATCTTTGCGATTCTGCGGGAGTGTGCCGAAGCCATCCGAGCGGCTTTGAAGAAATGATTCCCGATCAGGTCGAAATTGTAGGGTATTTCTAAAGGCTACCTCTAAAAAACGGAAATTTGGCTAAAATTTGCAGC
This sequence comes from Victivallales bacterium, assembly GCA_031261965.1. Taxonomy (GTDB): domain Bacteria; phylum Verrucomicrobiota; class Lentisphaeria; order Victivallales; family Victivallaceae; genus Victivallis. The sequence goes on from JAISIP010000156.1 coordinate 12,868, forward strand.
TCACAATTGTATGCACGACCTTGCGCGTATCTGGTTAACTCTCAGTTAGCCAGATGCTTGCAAAATCGCGCCTCCAAATTGCGAATCTGCCAATTTTGTAACTCA
>JAISIP010000196.1 GCA_031261965.1 Victivallales bacterium
AAATTACCCAATGTCTGCCGCTTACCGTCTGAATCCACGAACGACAGAACAAAATGATCCACCCCGGACACTGCGGAACTCTTCGGTCGGGTTGCGGAATTGTCTGACGCGTTCGACCATGTGAATGTAATCGTGTTGTTTTTGGTAATGGCGTCATACGCATCGCTCGCTTTGACTTTGCTCGCATCGACAAAAACCGGTGCGACATTATCGGCATACCATGTGCCGGTAACGGTATTAGAAGCGTTCCCAGCCACGTTGTAGGCGGTAAGCTTATACTCCCAATCGCTGTTCGCCAAATCTACCGCCCACGACAGCGAATCTTTGACAGAAATCGTCTTGGTCGTCCAGCTGCCCGAACTGCCGGAAAGCCGATATTGCAACTCATAGCGCAAGGTCGGCGGGTTGTTATCCTGCGCCGCATCCCACACGATATTGGCACGGAGCGGTTTATCTCCTCCCATCCATTCCGTATTGGAAAGCACTGCGCTTGCATCCAATATCGGTACTTCTGCGTTTTTAACCCAAGCCCCGGTCAACGCGGTGGATTGATTTCCGGCATAATCCTCGGCGATTAGACTCCACTCGTAAGTGGCGTTCTCCAACAACTTCATTTGCGTTCCCGGATTTTGAGCAATCCAGTCGGACAACCGAAAATTAAAAGCTATCTGGAGTATGGATATCACGGGGATTTCAAACGTCGTCCACGCATTTCCCGCTCCCGGAGTCTGCGATTGTTCCCTGATGGAAAGTTTGTAACTGCCAACTCCCAGATTGTCGTCTTGTGCATACGCCCACCTCAGATAAGGATCCATCGTATGGGTTTCATTTGAGCCGATCGTGGTCGGATCAGCCCAATAAATACTACTATCGAGGATCGCGCTTTGCCCGTTGGTAAACGTCGGATCCGTGGTGTCCGGATTATAAATGACCGTTTCACCGTCAACCCAGTTGTCGGGGTTGATTTGCAGGGAATCACTCGATCCGTCAATTTTATCAACCGCCTGAACCTGCCAGTACAAGTACTGATCCGTATTCAATCCGGCAATAAGGAGTTCAGGAGCGGTGACCTCCTTGGTCATCACAGCCGTATTCTCCCAGTCAATCGCGCCGTTGACTGGCCTCCTACTCTGGAAGTAGCGAACCGCATAACCCTTGACTCCTTCACTGTATGTCGCTCCTTTCGACCAGGTCAAATTCGCCGTCAAATCCGTACCGGCAAATCCGGTGAATTCAGCATAAGTGTCGGTAACTTTGCTGTAGACATAATCAGCCGCCGCCATGGTCACTTTGTTGCCATAGCTCCAATCGCTGGTGAAATTTCTTCCACCTGAGTTCTGATTTTTGCGGACTCGCCACTCTACAGTTTGCTTCTCGGTTATATTCGATAATGTAATACTATTATCGCCATTTTGGGTTTTTTGCACAAAAGTTTTACCACCGCCAATACGGTATTCCACATCGCAAGATCCCTGATATCCGGCGTTGTCCCAACTCAAAATCACGGTTTCGGCATTGTGATTGACCGACTCGGTAAGCCCCGTTATCGCAGATGGTTTTTCTGCACTAACGGCGGGCAAGGCATTGACAGTAAGCATTAAACTTCCATCCACAATGCTCGTCTCAATCTCAATCCCTTCATATGATATTACCTGTCCTACCGATACCAAACATCTTAAATTCTGATAGTTGATACCCAGAGTTTCATTTTGCCACGCGGTCATATTTTCGCCATGAACAAGTTTGTATGTACGCGGTCCGCCGGAAAGGTCAACATCGTTTAAATTTAAATTAATGTTCAGTCTGGAAGGATTATACGTGCGATTGTTGATTTCAATTATCGCATCATTTTTATATTGCGAAGGTGCTTGAATCGGCACGCCGTTGATTTCAAACGGATGATCATTCAACAAAAATTCAATGTCGGTCATACCGACAGGAGTGCCGTAACCATTGGTATTGAGTATATCGCCTTTGAGACGTGCATTACTGTCAATTATCACCTTGTTAATACCATCTCCCAGCTCAATATCGCCTGCAACGTAGGCACCTGCGGCAATCTCCACCGTATCGTCAAAGCCGGAGAGGACAAAATCCGGCGAATTGCTACTGTACCTACCTGCCACTACTGCGTACTTAGGCGAATCCACGGACCCCGAGATACGGATATTCATCGCTCTGGCGGTACTGCCCATAATCCCAAAAGCCCTGTCTTTAGAATCAACCCATATAGTCCCGGCAAAATCGAAAATTTCATCGTTGCCGTTGGCTAAATAATCGTTAATCAAAAAACCCGAAACAGAAGACCCGCCAGTCACAGTCTTTGCATGCACTCCTATATCCCCGGCAAACCCGGCCGCGGTAAGTGTGTCTGCAAATACGCCACAAACATAAGATTCATCGTTATACTCAGAAGATATATCTATATCATAGAATGATTCAATACTAATAGAGCTACGCAAATAACCATTGATAACAGAGATATTCGAAGCATGAAGAGCCGCTACTCGTATTTCTAATAATGCAACATCATCATACGGATCTGTGGATAGATCAACTACTATTTCGCCACCGAAATTTTTCTTGGCGATTATATCGTCATATGTATAGATGCCGACAGCCGTTATGTTGTTTGCAACCAACCTCGGTTCAGAAACGCCAGGACGATTTATGCTCTTAATTTGTATATTATCGACTTGGCTTGACAAAATAGCTTCAAAAGCATCGTTGAAAACAATATCCCCGCTACTCCTGATGGCATAGCAATCAACGCTGTTAGAAGCGACCCTCGCAGGATAATTAGCATCATTTGACTCCGCACTTATTGTGACATCATTCACACTGGCGTAAATTCTTCCCAATACAGGTGCCCCGAAAGTTATACCGCCACCATAAATACCGTTTGCTACAACTGTGTTATAACTAACCACCGGGTAGTTCTTCGCTTTTGCCGCAAGTTCCGCAACGTCATTTACAATACTCACATCGGTTATATCGCTGTAAATGCGACCACAATATTCTCCGCTAATTGTAATCTCTTTATCGGCACAAATACCGTATGAACCAATCGCATTGTCGTAAATCGAATTATCGTTGAGCCTGAGTTTATCCAACTCACTGTTGCTGACCTGAAAAGAGTTCGTTGACTTTAGAACTCCTGTGAAGTTGCCGTCAATTTGCAAACTGTCGGCTCTTATCGCCACCGCCATGGAGAGATTATCGGAAGAGGGATTTCTATATAATAAAACTTTGAGTACATAATAAGGACAAAGCGTCACTGCGGACTTTGCCGCAATGAACGCACTCATATTACTTATTACGCGAAGGATACCGGTGCTTTCAATTCCATAAGCACTCGCATCTACATCTCCATCCGCAGGAGGAATCCCCGTAACAGAAGGATCTATGTCCCCCCAAACAGTGGTATCAGCCACATTTCGCACCTCAATCATCTGCTCCGGGGTACTATATTTAATTTTATCAACACGCCCCGGCTTACCATAGCTGTTTGCGGGCGAAAAATCAATTTCACCGTCGCCGCTAAAAGACAACGCACGAGTACTCCTCAGAGTCGAATGAACATCCATTCTCAAATTGTAGGTAGCGTTATATTGGGGATCCGAAGTATCAATTTGCATTCCTTTGCCCAAAACCACCCGACTGCCGTCGGATACGCGAAATGCGTACTCGCCCGACACACCAGTCGGCTGTACACTTGGTCCTATATAACAATAATAAATAGCGCCTCCGTCGTAGGCGTCGTAGGGATCAACTGTTGGACCCAAAAATACCACTGTGTCATCATAACTCAAGCTATTGTCGTTTTTCTTTCTAATAAAATTGTACACCATGATCACTTCTCCTCTTTACGATTGTTAATCGGTCGTATCTAAAACTCCATAATAAAACCCTCTTTTGCTAAACAAAATAATTCGCAAATCGCATTGCTCAAGTATTTTTTTTTACCTTTTTTGATTTTTATTTTTATATTTTTTACCTTTTTTGATTTTTATTTAACCTTAATGATTATAATCTGCAAATTTTTAACTTTTTTGATTTTTGGTGTTTTTTTAAAATTAGGGTATCTCTAAAAACTGGATTGAGTTACAAAATTGCCAAATTCGCAATTTGGAGGCGCGATTTTGCGCACATCTGGCTAACATGAAGTTAACCAGATGTGCGCAAGGTCGTGCATACGAATGCGAGATGCAATTTTAGCCAAGTTTCCAGTTTTTTAGAGATACCCATTACACAAAAAAAACGCGTCCCGTTTCCGAGACGCGTCTTTTGTTTAGGCTAACAACAAAATATCTTTGCCATTAACCCTTTGGAATAGCTTTAGGTGAAATAAGGCATTACATCATGCCGCCCATGCCACCCATTCCGCCCATGCCGCCGCCGGCGGGCATCGCGGGTTCTTTTTCTTCCTTGATGTCGGTGATCAAGCATTCGGTCGTGAGCAGGAGACTCGCGATCGACGAGGCATTTTGCAACGCCGAACGGGTCACTTTCGCCGGGTCGAGAATTCCCGACTTGATCATATCGACATATTCGCCGTTCGCAACGTTGAATCCCATGTTGCCTTTGGCGGCTTTGACATGCTCAACCACCACGCTGCCCTCGTATCCGCCATTGGCGGCGAGTTGACGCAACGGCTCTTCGACCGCACGTTCGACAATCGCGGCACCGGTAGCTTCATCGCCTTCGAGCTTCAGTTTTTCAATCGCGTTAGCCGCACGAACCAGCGCAACACCGCCGCCGGCGACAATGCCCTCTTCGACCGCGGCCCGGGTCGCGTGCAACGCATCGTCAACCCGATCTTTTTTCTCTTTCATCTCAACTTCGGTCGCCGCTCCGACGCTGATGACCGCAACACCGCCTGCCAACTTCGCCAGACGCTCCTGAAGTTTCTCGCGATCGTAGTCGCTGGAGGTCTCTTCGATTTCGCGACGAATCTGAGCAACTCGACCCATGATCGCCTTTTGAGTCCCGGCACCCTCCACAATCGTGGTGTTTTCCTTATTAACAGTGACGCGCTTGGCTTTGCCGAGTTGGGAGACTGTCACGTTTTCAAGCTTGATGCCGAGATCTTCAGTAACACAAGTACCGCCGGTCAAAACCGCAATATCCTGCAACATCGCTTTGCGCCGGTCGCCAAAGCCCGGAGCTTTGACCGCGCAAACCTTGAGAATGCCGCGCATACTGTTGATCACCAAGGTCGCGAGAGCTTCGCCCTCGACATCTTCGGCGATAATGAGCAGCGGCTTGCCGTCTTTGGCGACATTCTGCAACAACGGGAGCATATCATTAAGATTGCTGATCTTTTTCTCATGGATAAGAATATAAGCATCTTCAAGCACCGCTTCCATCGACTCGGTGTTGGTCGCGAAATACGGCGAGAGATAACCTTTATCAAACTGCATACCCTCGACCACGTCAAGCGTGGTTTCAAGCGTCTTGGCTTCTTCGACGGTGATCGTGCCTTCTTTGCCGACCTTGTCCATCGCTTCGGCGATGATTTTGCCGATCGTCTCGTCGCCGTTGGCGGAGATTGACGCGACCTGCGCAATCTGGTTTTGCACACCGACGCTCATCTTGGCGATTTCAGCGACGACCGCTTCGACCGCTTTTTCGATACCGCGTTTGAGTTCCATCGGGTTGCTGCCCGCGGTGACGTTTTTGAGTCCTTCGCGGTAAATCGCTTCCGCCAAAACCGTGGCGGTGGTAGTGCCGTCACCGGCAACATCGTTGGTCTTGCTGGCGACTTCTTTGACCATCTGCGCGCCCATATTGGCATACGGACACTTCAATTCAATTTCCTTGGCAACGGTCACGCCGTCTTTGGTGATGGTCGGAGCACCGAATTTCTTGTCAAGAATAACATTGCGTCCTTTGGGGCCGAGAGTCGCCTTGACCGCTTTGCTCAACATGGTCACGCCTTCGAGAATCCCGCGACGCGCCTCTTCCGAAAAAACAAGCTGTTTAGCCATAATAATACTTTAACTCCTGAAATTATTGGTATAAAAAAAGATTTTTATATAATCAACGCTTAGCCGACGACCGCGAGAATGTCGTCCTGATTGACAACTTTGTACTCTTTGCCGTCAACTTTGACTTCGGTCCCGCCGTAACGGCTGGTCAAAACAACATCGCCGACTTTAACATCAAACGGAATCTTTTTGCCATTGTCGTCATTTTTGCCGGTACCCAGCGCGATAACCTTGAATTCCTGCGGCTTTTCTTTGGCGGTATCCGGGATAAGAATTCCGCCTTTCATCTCATCTTTGCACTCACAGATCTCTAAGAGAACCCGGTCGCCAAGCGGTTTAATGTTGACTTTTGCCATTTCTAAACTCTCCTTTGTTTTTTTGGGTTTGGGTTAAGGGTATCTCTAAAAACTGGGTTGCTTTGAAAATCAGCAGATTCATGATTTGGCGGCGCGATTTTGCAAGTGTCCGGCTAACATAGGATTAACCGAACACGCGCAAGCAGTGCGCATACAAATATGAGCTGCAATTTTCAACCAAGTTTCCAATTTTTAGAGGTATCCTAAATTAAAGTATCCACCCAAACGAATTTGCTCCGTTTGGGCGGAAATGTTGTTTAGACTTATTCGACTACTTCGGCATCGACTACGCCGTCATCGTCGCTCTTGCCCGATTGCGCGGCATCGCCCTGCGATGCGCCGGCACCATCGGCGGCTTGCTGCTGTTGCGCGGCATACACCGCTTCGCCGATCTTCTGGAGCAGACCTTCAAGCTCCTCGGAGGCACTCTTCATGCCCGGAACGTTGTCGGCTTCAAGCTCCTTTTTGACCTTGGCAACCGCCGCTTCAATCTGCCCCTTGACTTCGGCAGGAATCTTATCGCCATGCTCTTTAAGCTGCTTTTCGGTCTGATAAACCAGCGAATCGGCATGATTTTTGGTCTCGATCAAATCCTTGGCCGCCTTGTCGTCTTCGGCGTGAGCTTTGGCCTCGTTGACCATGCGTTCCACCTCCGACTCCGAGAGACCGCTCGACGCGGTAATGGTGATCTTTTGCTCCTTGCCCGTACCCATATCTTTGGCGGTCACGTGCAAGATGCCGTTTGCGTCGATGTCAAAGGTGACTTCGATCTGCGGTACGCCGCGCGGAGCCGGAGCGATACCGTCAAGCTTGAACAGCCCGAGCGACTTGTTGTCTTTGGCAAGCTCACGCTCGCCTTGAAGCACCCTGACATCCACCGCCGGTTGATTGTCCGCCGCCGTGCTGAAGATCTGACTCTTCTTGGTCGGAATGGTGGTGTTGCGTTCGATAAGCTTGGTCATCACTCCGCCCATGGTCTCAATGCCGAGCGAAAGCGGAGTTACATCAAGCAACAACACATCGTTGACTTCACCACCGAGAACACCACCCTGGATAGCGGCTCCGGCAGCTACCACTTCGTCCGGGTTTACCCCTTTGTGAGGTTCGCGGTCGAAGATACCTTTTGCCGCTTCCTGCACCTTGGGCATACGGGTCATACCGCCGACTAAGATAACCTCTTTAATCTTGCTTTTGGCGACATCCGCATCTTTCATACAGTTTAAACACGGTTTTTGAGTCCGCTCCAGCAACGGGTCGCAAAGCTTCTCAAGCTGGGTGCGGGTCAAAGTAATATTCATATGCACCGGTCCGTCCTGATTCATGGTAATGAACGGCAGATTTATATCGGTACTCATGCTGCTGGAGAGTTCGCATTTCGCCTTTTCCGCCGCCTCTTTAAGGCGTTGAAGCGCCTGCGGATCTTTGCGAAGATCGACGCTGTTCGCCTTTTGGAATTCATCGGCCAGATAGTTGATGATCGCCTGGTCGAAGTCATCGCCGCCGAGGTGGGTGTCGCCGTTGGTGGCTTTTACCTCAAAAACTCCGTCGCCGATCTCCAAAATCGAAATATCGAACGTACCGCCGCCGAGGTCGTACACCGCGACGGTTTCATCGCTCTTCTTCTCAAGACCGTACGCCAATGCCGCAGCGGTAGGCTCGTTGATGATCCGAAGCACCTCCAACCCGGCTATTTTGCCGGCATCTTTGGTCGCCTGACGTTGGCTGTCGTTAAAGTAAGCCGGAACGGTGATCACCGCCTGAGTGATCGTTTCGCCGAGATAAGCTTCGGCGTCGGTTTTGAGCTTCTGCAAAATCATCGCCGAAATTTCCGGCGGGGAGTAAACTTTGTCGCCGACCTGAACCGCCGCATCGCCATTCGCCGCCTGAACGATTTCATAAGGAACAAGCTCGCGTTCACGACCGGTCTCGCTGAATTTGCGCCCCATCAGACGCTTGATCGAAAAAATCGTGCTTTTGGGATTGGTCACCGCCTGACGTTTCGCCGTTTGACCGACCAAACGCTCGCCGGTTTTGGAAAACGCCACGATCGACGGAGTGGTGCGATTGCCCTCCGCGTTCGGAATAATTTTGTACTCGCCATGATCCATAACCGCCATACAGCTGTTGGTGGTTCCAAGGTCAATACCTAAAATTTTGCTCATAATATCAAAATCCTCCTTTGATGAATTTTTTATGTAATGCCCTTTAGTGTAGCAGAGGGCGTGCCAACTTTGTTATTCCCTCTGCTCACAATTAAAAGACGCTATTTTTGCCCGGCTTGTCTCACCTCAATTGCGCCAATTTGTCCCACTTGCGCCATACTGACCCACTAATGCGGAAATTAGAACTCAAAAAACTTGGCACCTTCATATTGCGAATCTGCTGATTTTCAACACAACGTGAGTTTTTAGAGATACCCTTGATTTATGAAAAATATATGCTACATTTGTTCAAGTGAGCTAATTACAAGTTGTACACTGATTTTACTGAACAATAAGGAGCAAGCATCATGGCTATAATCAAAGAACTTAACACCGAAAACTATGACGAAAGCGTAAAATCAGGCATTGTTCTGGTGGATTTTTGGGCCCCGTGGTGCAACCCCTGCCGCATGTTAGGAACTATCCTCGAGCAAGTTGCCGCGGAAGCTCCCGAAAACGTGGTGATCGGCAAAGTAAACATCGATGAAAACAAAGATCTCGCGGTGCGATTTGAAGTAATGAACATTCCCTGCATTTTTATCTATAAGGATGGGAAAATCGTCAACGATTTCTCCGGGGTGCAGAGCAAACCCAAGTTGCTTGAGGCACTCAAAAACGCATAAAAGCAACAACGCAATATTAGAAGAGGAGGCGATAAAATGGGTAAATTCACTGCTTTCTGCGGCGCGATCGGTATAGTTGCACTGATCGCGGGTTGCGCCACACAGCTAAAAAATACAGTCTGGATTCCCGATCTGCCGGAGGGTCAAGATTCTTCGCCGGCCTGGTTTGAGATCAGCGAAACCAACACCGTGCATGGCAACAGCGGGGTGAATCGGTTTACGACCATGGCAGTTACCGACCCGGACAAAGGGACGCTCTCGTTCTTGCCGGGGGCATCCACCCTGATGACAGGACCGAATCTCGACTACGAAACCCAATTCAAAGCCATGCTGCAAGCGGTTCGCAGTTACTCAATTCAGCAAAAGAAACTGACTTTGTACGACACTGACGGCAAAACGCTCGCCACATTCAAGGTCGGATCATCCGAGATAAAGACAAAAAAATGAGCGTGGGTTCGCAGCTTGACGGCTTTATCCGCCATTTGCGCGGCGAACGCAACGCGAGCGAACACACTATTTCGGCATATAGCAGTGATGTGATTGAATTCGCCCGCCTGGTGCGGGACTCCGACGAAAGCTTCGACGATTGGCAAAGCGTTGATTTTGAACAGGCGCGAACCTTTCAAATGCGACTGTTTGAAAGCGGAGACTGCAAACGCTCGCAACGGCGAAAGCTCTCCGCGTTGCGGTCATTTTTTCGTTTCCTCCAAAAAACCGGGCAAATCGACTCAAATCCATTCAACCGAATGCCTCCTTTAAAAGTTGAGCGACCGCTCCCCTTGGTAATGAATACCGGGCAAATCGATCGGTTGCTTGCGGCAATTCCCGACTATTGGCAACACGCCGTACTCGTCGGAATCGCCAAAAGTAGTGAAAGCGCGAGGTTTGCCGCCGCCCGCGATCGGGCGATGGTCGAAACCATCTACTCAGGGGGGCTGCGAATCAGCGAGGCGGTCGGGCTGAATCACGTGGATCTCGATCTGCGTTCAGGGGTTGCAAAAGTGCGAGGTAAAGGGAAAAAGGAGCGACTTGCCATAATAGGAGATTGCGCAATCAAGGCGTTAAAGGAATATTTTGCCGTCTGTGGCGAATGCTTTTTTCGCATGGAATCGGGGCAGCCGGTATTTTTAAATCGGTTCGGTGAACGTTTAACAGCGCGTTCATTTCAGCGCAATTTAAAAAGTTACCTTGTTTCCGCCGGGTTGCCGCCCGATTTCACCCCGCATAAACTGCGTCATTCGTTTGCGACTCATTTGCTGGATAACGGCGCGGATTTGCGCAGCGTGCAAGAGTTGCTCGGTCATGAAAACCTCAGCACTACTCAAATTTACACCCATGTAAGTGCGGAAAGAATGCGAAACGTCTACGACCAAGCCCACCCGCACGCCAAAAAAGTCCGTACGACGGACGGCGGCATTTACGACTCCTCTCGGAGTCGGGAAGAATAAATGTAATACACCCCGTTTTCAAGGGTGGCATTACATTTCATTTAGCACGCGTTTCAATAGGAGCAATATAATAAAAGCTGTTCATTGTCTCTAAGATCAACTGTTTTGCGCCGATCTTCGTTTAGGTTAAATTCTACGTTCTGAAGTGGCAAGATTTCATTTTCTCGCTTGGCAAAAACAGTGACTTTTGCCCAATTTTCATCGGCGATGAAACGAAACCCACCGTCGTTATCGATGGGCAAATCATTTATAAAAAATATTTCCAGCCCCTCCTCCGCAATGTCAGGAATTTTTTTCCGGGCGGATTCACTGAATAAGAAAAAGTACGGTTTTATTTCAGAGTCCCAAGCAGGATTAGCCTGAAGCGACAAAAACAACCTCAAGTCCTTTGGCAGATTTGGTGGCAGCAGGCAGATTATTTCATAGTTTCTGAACGATTTACCTAATTCCAAAGTTATGGTTTCGTCCGCCTTAAGCATACCATACTTAGTGTAGCGACCGCCGGGAATTAATTTACCGATGACAAACGGTCCCGGGGGACGCTGGGCCAAATCCCGATAATCGGGACTTATTCCGCTTGAAAGTTGGGGGACGGAATAACTCTCAAACGAAAAAATCCCCGTCGATAAATTGCTTCCCATCCAGAGAATATTCACCAGACCGCCCGATTTGAGCTTAATTGTCGAATTTTCATGAATCAAACTTGAATCGGTGGTGACAAAATATCCGTTTGCATTACTTATATAGCAAAAATATTCTTTCGGCGGCGTGTTTTTGTCTTGAGAGTTAATTGCCGGCAGTGAAAATTTTCCAAATAAATCGGGTTGGACGAATCTTGACCATGTGCCGTTTTCAAGCATAATACTTGTATAAATCGAATCCTTGACATCGCTGCCGTCGGGTTTTACAATTCGGCAAGCGACAAGTTGCGTTCCAGGGAAAGTATGTACTTTTGTACATGCCGAAAAGGTTATACCAAGAGATCCTGTCGCGATTGCAAAAAGCAACCGTAATGAAAGAATTCGATAAAGTAGTTTTGGAGAGTTCATCGCTTTGTCTCCCTGCCTATTCGGCAAAGTATGTCACGGTAATTTCTGCTTGAGCAGCATAGGAATAACTCCAATTCCAAATCAGTTCCCAATGAGATGAAACTGTATGGGAGTGATACGTGTACGTAATTGAGGCGCTTCCTCCCGATTCAATAACCGTTTTGATAAAGGGTATCTCTAAAAACTGGCTTGAGATGAAAAATCGGCATATTCGCAATTTGGAGGCGTGATTTTGCAAGTATCTGGCTAACATAGAGTTAACCAGATACGCGCAAGATCGCGCATACGAATACGAGATGCGATTTTTAGCCAAGCTTCCAGTTTTTAGAGGTAGCCTAAAGGCATTTGCTTCTGCAAGACGAATAGCATATAATTCCAACTCTTTACTCAGCCCGGCAGCATCAGCTGCTTCATATGTAGACCATGTTTGTCCTTGAGTATAAGAGTTATAGCTTTCATCAAATCTTTTTTTAGATGTTCCCTGCCAATCTATTGCGCCAGTCACGCCGTTATTGACGTAGGCTAAGTTGTTCCAGCCGTCGGGGTAGCCTAAGGGGTCGGCGGTCTGCCATTTGCCTTGTTCCGGGCGGTAGTTTCTGAACAAAAACGCGTAGCCGAGTTCGCCGATATAGGGTTTCCCAGTGAAAAAGTGATTAGTGGTTAGTGGGTAGTGGTTAGTGGCGGTAGTTTCGCCGAAAGCGGTCATGTTCACCTTAGTGAAGTTTCCGTTGTCGCTAACTCCTAACGTATTGCCCAGCAT
>JAISIP010000209.1 GCA_031261965.1 Victivallales bacterium
CCATATTATCACGGTCGAAGACCCGATCGAAATTTTGCAGCCGTCCAAAGGTTGTCAAGTAACGCAACGCGAAATCGGCAAAGACACGATCAGTTACCGTACCGCGCTAAAAGCCGCGTTGCGCGAAGACCCCGATGTAATTGTAATCGGCGAATTGCACGACCTTGAAACTATTGAAAACGCCATTACCGCCTCTGAAACCGGTCACTTGGTGATCGGTACATTGCACACCAGCGACGCGGCAAATACTTTGAACCGTTTGCTGGACGTTTTCCCGCCGTCGCAACAGCCGCAAATCCGGGCGATGACCGCCGGGAGTTTGCGCGGAATTATCTGTCAGCAGCTGATTCCGGCGGACAACGGCGGGTTGACTATCGGATACGAAATCCTGATCAATAATATGGCGGTGGCAAACATCATCAGCGAAGGCAAGGCGTTTAAACTGAAATCCACCATGCAAATCGGCAACAAGCAGGGTATGTGTACGTTTGATCAATGTATGCTCGCTAAATTCATGGCAGGATTGATCTCGTATGATGTGGCGCGATATTACATGCGCGATCAAGCGGAAATCGCCCAGCTTGATCGCGAAAACGCGATTCGTCAGGCGCGGCAACTAAAGGCAAAGTAATCTACAGACAGGGAGCTATTTAATATGGAAACAGAACCGATCATCAACCAGTATTTACGGCAGATGCTTGAGTTGGGGGGATCCGACTTGCACTTGTCTATCGATTCCCCGCCCAAGGCGCGTATCCACGGCGACATTATCGCATTGACCGATCAGATTATCACGCCGGAATATATGGAAGAGATGCTCAAAGAGATCTGTATGCCGAAACGCTGGGACAGGTTTATGGCGACTCACGACCTCGATTTCGCCCATGAAATCGAGGGGTTGGCGCGTTTTCGGACAAACTATCTATACAACTACCATGGTATGGCTTGCGTTATGCGACAGATCCCGTCAAGGATTTTGACACTCGAAGAACTTCATATGCCCGAGGTACTCAAGGAAATTTGCGCGTTGAAATCCGGCTTGGTGTTAGTCACCGGTCCGACCGGGTCGGGTAAATCGACTACTTTGGCGGCGATGATCGATTATATCAACGAAAATTACAGCAAACACATTATTACGATCGAAGACCCGATTGAGTTTGTGCATCCGAACAAAAATTGCACGATCGTTCACCGCGAAGTCGGGTTGCAGGCGGAGTCGTTCCCGACCGCGCTGCGCGGAGCGATGCGTTCTGACCCGGATATTGTGCTTATCGGTGAGATGCGCGAGAACGACACTATGCGGCTCGGGCTGACATGTGCGGCGATGGGGATGCTGGTGTTTGCCACCATGCACACTAATAACGCACCCAAGACGGTAGACCGCATGATTGACGCGTTTCCCTCCAACGAGCAGGCGCAAATCCGCACGATGTTGGCAGAGTGTCTGCAAGGGATTGTTTCACAATTGCTGTGCCGCAAAAAGAACGGCGGTCGAGTTGCGGTTCACGAAGTTTTACTTTGGACTGACGGCTTGCCGAATACGATTCGCGAAGGGCAGATTTCAAATATCCGCACGATTATCGACGCCGGTGCCGGACGCGGTATGCGGGCGATGGACAATTCAATTCAAGAAGAGTTGGATGCCGGGAACATCAGTGCCGAGGAAGCGTATATGAAAGCGAGCGACAAGGGACGCTTTTTGCCGTTCCTCGAAGCTGAAGAAGCCGCCAGGCCAAAAGCGCAAAAAGCGCAATAAGTGTTGTTCGGGGAGGGGCGGATGAAGAAACTGCTCGGCAAAAGTTGGACTATATGGCTAAAGATTGCCGGGCTTCACCGTTCCGACGATGAAACGGGCAGGGGAGGTTATGTAAACTTCTTTTTTCCGAAAATGAGCCGTGGGTTTTTTATCCGCCTGGGAATCGTTTCCGCGCTTGCTCTGATGGTTTTTTTGTTTGTTCTAATGCCGTGTCGGATTCATGGCGGCAGTATGATGCCGACTTATCCTGAACGCGGCTTTACTTTTTGTTACAAGCTGCGCTATTTATTCAGTCGGCCTAAGCGCGGCGATGTGGTCATTATCCGTTATCGCGACAACACTTTCTTTTTGAAGCGGATCGTGGGCGTGCCGGGGGACACGATCGAATTTCGCAACGGCGAACTCTTTCGCAACCAAGAGCGGGTAAACGAACCGTATCTCAGGTATGTTTCGGATTGGAATTTGTCGCCGCGCCAAGTCGAACCCGGTCACTATTATGTGGTTGGCGACAACCGTTCGCAACGAATTACCGAGCATGTTTTTGGCAGTGTGCGTTCTGACCGAATCGTCGGCTCACCGATCTGGTAAAAAATCCCAAGGAAGTATCGAAAAAAGGTTAACTTTGCGCTTGAAAACTCCGGCTTAGGCGATATATTAAAGGACATACCCGATTTATCGGGCGGTTAGCTCAGTTGGTTAGAGCGCTGCTTTCACACGGCAGAGGTCACGTGTTCGAGTCACGTACCGCCCACCATTCTTCTTCATAGGGGTAGCCTATAGTTGATAAGCTCTGAATTGGCGATAATTTTTGGAAATTTCTTCGATGATTTACGGTTTCTTAAAGCTGGCGGATTGAAAGTTTCCGATAATTGTGATATGTTACTGAAGAGTTTATTGCAGGGTGTACATCAATATGGCGACAAAATTCGCGAATACGGAAAAATTGCCGCTCAAAAACGCCGTTCCTCAGCGCAGCGACCGGGTCAAGCTTCTGCGTGCGTTACTTGTACTGTTTGTTCTAATGGCGTTGACATGGGCATTGGTTTACGGCTTTATCGTACTGCGCCGCGTGCTTTTCACCGAGAATCCGCGCTTTCAAATGCGCGACATTTCGGTGCAAACCGCTGGGTATTGGCAGAATCGCGCCGCCGTGCTCGCCTACCGGCTCGGAATTCATCTCAACGACAATCTCTTTGCGATGGATTTAGGTCAATTGCGTCGGCGTTTGGAAAAGATCCCCAATGTTGAAACTTGCGAAATTACCCGGATTTTGCCGGACACGCTGCATGTGCGGATTGTCGAAAGGATTCCGCGGGCGATCCTCTCCAACCCCGGCGGACGTTTTGTGGTGGATCAATACGGAGTGGTTATCCCCCGACGCGAATCCATGACGAACCGATTGACGCAATTGCCGGTGATCTTCGGCTTTCGCAATCGGACGGTGACTCCGGGGCAGAAATTTGAAGAGCTTGATCAGGTGTTGGAGTTAATTATGCAAACGACTCTGAATTTCCCTGACATTAAGATCATCGCGGTGAATATGAGCAACCACCCCGCAAAAACCGAAGTTACGATGCGATTTCGCGACCAAAAGCTGTGCCGGGCATTGTTCCCGGCGAAAAACCGCAACACTGCAACGCTGCTAACCGCCCTGCAAAGCGCGATTCTCCACGCGGAACGGCGGGGCGACACCCGGGGAACGTTTGACCTCTCCTTTGACAGCAACGTCATCGTCCGATAATTGCAAAAAAGCGTGAGGCGGGGAATGAATCGAGACGAGCAGCTACTAATCACCGGCAGAGTGATTAACGCCACCCGAAAAATCGAAAGCAAGCTTGAAGAATGTGGAGCGTCGGGTAGTGGTTTGCGCGAAAAAACCGATTCGCTGAAGTCCGACTTGTCTGATGAAATTAAACGGCTGATCCGCGTTATCGGCAACACCCGCAACCGGGTCGCCCATGAAAATGGAGCCACCCTTCGCTCGGATGATCTTGCTTTTTTTGAAAAAGCGGTAAATTCGGTACTTGCCGAATTAGACGAACTTGCCGAGGTACAAAAAAGCAGAGCCAAACATTTACAGACCAATATTCTGCTTACTGCGGTGTTGCCCGGGGTACATTTACTTTATTTATGTCGGGCTGTTTGGGTTGTATTTAGAGCAGGCAAACTCTATTTGGGGCTTTTTGTTGCTGAGCTTGCCACTTTGATTTTGCTCGGATTTGCCATTGCAAATAGCTCGTATCAGCTAATGGCGGCGTGGGGAATTCAATTTTTGGAAATCTATCTATACGGTTGCTATTTGGGGGTTAAAAAAACGCCGAAAGGTCGTCGCTTCGGGATTTTTCTATTTCCGGGGCTAAACCTAATTTGGTTTGTGCAAAAAGTAATAGCATGTACCCAGTGGTCGCGATTTTGGGTTTTGATGTCGCTGTCAGGACTCTACCTTGTGGCGATAAAATTTTGCATCGACGGCGAGTATATTGCCGCCGGAATTACCGCAATGGTAAGTTGGCTTGGCACGCTTTTTGATGCTTTTATACATTACAAAAAACAGACATAATCCCTAAGACCACCTAAGTAATTTGCTTGTGCATCTCTTTGAATTTGGCTTTGTTTGCTTTATAGAATTCACCGGCTTGTTCGCTGCCGAACTCTTTGACCAGCGCATTGTTGAATCCTTGCGGGGTGGTTTCCTCCTTCATTACAGCGTCAATTTTCTTCTGTTGCTCCGCTGAAGTCTTTGGTTTTGGCGGAGTTAACGCCTTTTGAATATTTTCAACTCTTGTAATATCGGGAGTAATTTTCAGGTTTTTTACAAACGGTGTTTCTTCCCAAAAGCTCTCAACATAGTCATAGCCGGTATCTTTGCTGACAATGAAAAATTGAGTATCGGCAAGTTTTTGATCACAAACCGCTTTGTGGATAAGAAATCCGAGATAGCTTGAGAGTTGAAAGTCGAGAGCGTTTTGCCTTTTTTTTACTATTTTAGCGCATTGAATCTCATTGAGGTGTT
>JAISIP010000003.1 GCA_031261965.1 Victivallales bacterium
CTTGCCAGTAAACTCGACGGCTTGGACAAGGTTCTTTTTGTCGTTGACCGCAAAGACCTCGACTATCAGACCATGAAAGAATACGACCGCTTTGAAAAAGGTGCGGCGAACAGCAACACGTCAACGGCGGTTCTTAAAAAGCAGCTTGAGAATCCGAGTGCCAAAATCATTATCACGACCATTCAAAAGCTCGGCGTGTTTGTCGGGCGGTATAAAAAGCACGAGGTTTTTGATAAGCACGTCGTGCTGATATTCGACGAGTGCCACCGCTCCCAGTTCGGCGAGCTTCATCAGGCGATTACCAAGGCGTTCAAGAAGTACCACATTTTCGGCTTCACGGGTACGCCGATATTTGCCGTGAATGCGGGTTCGGGAGGCAGTCCGTTTTTGCGTACCACGCCGCAGGCGTTCGGCGACAAGCTTCACACCTACACCATTGTGGATGCTATCAACGACGGCAACGTCCTGCCGTTCCGCATTGACTATGTGAACACGGTCAAAATGGCACCAGACGTAAAAGACACCAAAGTCCGAGCTATTGACATTGAAAAAGCAATGTCCGCCCCTGAGCGTGTAAGTGAGATTGTCGGCTATGTCATTGAACACTTCGACCAGAAGACGAAGCGGAATAGTTTTTACTCGCTCAAAGGCACGAGGGTGGCGGGGTTCAACTCTATCTTTGCCGTGGCGTCCATTCCGATGGCGATGAAGTATTACACCGAGTTCAAACGCCAGCTTGAAGAAAGCGGACGCAATCTACGGATTGCCACAATATTCAGCTTCAGCGCAAACGAGGACGACCCGGAGGACGCACTCCCCGATGAGGGGTTCGAGAACGACAAACTCGACAAGACTTCCCGCGACTTCCTTGACGATGCGATAAAAGACTACAATGCAATGTTCAGCGTGAACTATGACACCTCGGCGGACAAGTTCCAGAACTACTATAAAGACCTATCCCAGCGGGTGAAAAACCGTGAAGTGGATTTGCTGATTGTGGTCAATATGTTCCTGACAGGCTTTGACGCGACCACGCTCAACACGCTGTGGGTAGACAAGAACCTGAAAATGCACGGGCTGATTCAGGCGTTCTCACGCACCAACCGCATACTCAACAGTGTGAAGACCTTCGGAAATATCATCTGCTTCCGCGACCTGAAACAGGCGACCGACGATGCAATCGCCCTGTTCGGCGACCGCGAGGCAGGCGGTATCGTTCTGCTGAAAACCTATGACGATTATTACAACGGCTATGAGGAAGACGGCAAGCCCCACAAGGGTTATCGTGAGCTGATAGAAATGCTTGTCACGACCTATCCATTGGGCGTGGCTATCATCGGCGAAATGTCACAAAAGGATTTCATTCGACTGTTCGGTGCTATCCTGCGACTGAAAAATATCTTGACTTCCTTTGATGAGTTTGCGGGCAACGAAATCCTGTCCGAGCGGGATTTTCAGGACTATCAGAGTCTGTACCTCGACCTTTATCAAGAGTTCAGACCGAAGGGCGAAGCCGACAAGGAAAACATCAACGATGACATCGTGTTCGAGATTGAACTCATAAAGCAAATTGAGGTCAACATCGACTATATCCTTATGCTTGTGGCGAAATACCGCGACTCGAACTGCACCGACAAGAGTATCATTGCCGCTATCGACAAGGCGGTCAGCTCCAGTATGGAACTGCGTAGCAAGAAAAAACTCATCGAGGACTTTATCGCACGGGTCAACACCGATACCAAGGTGGACGATGATTGGCGCGAGTTTGTTTTGGAGCAGAAAGAAACCGACTTGTCGGCACTTATTGCGTCCGAGAAGCTCAAGCCGGAGGAAACCCGTAGATTTGTGGACAACGCTTTCCGCGACGGTTCGCTCAAAACCACCGGCACAGACGTTGATAAAATTATGCCGTCCATGTCACGCTTCGGCGGTGGCAACCGTACCGAGAAAAAGCAACGAATTATTGATAAACTGATGAGCTTCTTCGAAAAGTATCTGGGGCTTGTTTGATGGTTATCTATAGCTAATCGCATCGAGATAGTAGTAGCCCAGCGTAATTAACGCCGCCGCCAAAATCAGGGTCAAAACCGCCAACACGATCAGTCGATTTCTTCCGATAAACAACCCGGCGTGTTTGAGCGGCGAGGCGTTTTCGGCTTTAGGCACATAGCCGGTTTGAAACGCGGAAATATCAGCGTGCAACTCCGCGACCGTCAAATAGCGGTCGTGGGGATTTAATGCCATCGCTTTGCGGCAGATCGCTTCAAGCGCGGCAGGAATATGCCTATCGCCGACTGTCACCGCACTCGGCGGCGGAATATCACCGATAGCCGTGCGGCGCAAAATTTCTACCCTGGGCAATGCCGAAAGCGGGCTGCAATATGTGAGCATCGCGTATAAAATACACCCCAACGAATAAATATCAGACCGGAATCCGACCGGACAATCTTTGGAAACGTGAATTTGCTCGGGAGACATATAACCGGGAGTTCCTTTAACTCGACCGTTGGCGTCGGCATCTTCGGCGTTGGGTGAAACGATCGGAGAATCCGGGTCGAGCGACCGCGCCAATCCCCAATCCAACACCAGCACTTCACCGTAATCGCCGATATTGACATTTTCCGGCTTCAGGTCGAGGTGGCAAATCTTTTGCGAATGGGCGAACTCAATCGCGTTGCAGATGCGGATAAACACCTGCAAGAGTCTAAGCTGATCAAAACGTTTGACCGCCTCTTCCTCCCCCTTGCGGAGTTTGCGTAAAACCGCAGAGAGTGATTGCCCGTGCAAATATTTCATCGTGAAAAACGGCGAGTTGGAACCGTCCACTCCAAGATCGTGTACCGGCACGATATTGGGGTGTTCCAATTGCGCCGTGAGTCGCGCCTCCCGCACAAAACGCTCTAAATCTGCCCGCGGCCGTTCCCTGAAGTCCGGCATAATCGCCATCGCCACTTCGCGCCCGGTATCCGAATCAAAAACCAAAAGCACGCTTTTCATGCCGCCGAAACCGATGCTGCGCAAGAATTTATAGCGTTCTTGCGGCTTGACCGGCAACGACGAAAAGACATCGTGTTTGGCACCATGTTTCGCTGATTTCGGGTCGATGCTGATAATTTCGGTTTTTGATTCGATTGATTGGGTCATCTTTTAACTCACGATTTCGCTTTTTTCGTTATCCGGCGCGTTGGCGATTTGACCGCATTGTGCAACAGCTTGACCGGCTCTTCGCCGCGAACTGTTTTTGCGTCGATTATACAGCGCGTCACGTTTTCGGCGGAGGGAGCGTCAAACATCACATCGGTCATAAGCTCTTCGAGGATCGCCCGCAACCCGCGTGCACCGGTACCGCGCTGCACCGCTTTGTCGGCAAGCGCGATTAACGCATCGGGGGTGAACTCCAAACCCACACCTTCCATGGCAAGCAATCTCTGGTATTGGCGGATCAGGGCGTTTTTGGGTTCTTGGAGAATCCGAATCAACTCGTCACGTTCCAACGGCTCCAGCGAAGTCACTACCGGCAGACGACCGACGAATTCCGGAATCAGGCCAAAGTGAATCAAGTCTTCCGGTTCGCATTTCGCATACGGATTTTTCTCTAACTTTGCGGCGGTCTTTTCCGCCAATTCCGCCTCGTCGTCAATCAGACGCTTGAAACCCAACACCTGTTTGCCGCAACGGCGCTGAATAATCTTGTCCAACCCGACAAACGCGCCGCCGCAAATAAAAAGAATATTGGATGTATCAATGTGAATAAACTCCTGTTGCGGATGTTTACGTCCGCCCTGGGGAGGAACGTTTGCCACCGTGCCTTCGAGAATTTTCAGCAAAGCTTGTTGAACCCCCTCGCCGGAGACATCGCGGGTGATCGAAACATTTTCTGTCTTGCGGGCGATTTTGTCGATTTCGTCCACATAGATTATGCCGATTTGTGTACGGTCGATATTGTTATCCGAGGCCTGGTAAAGCCGGAGAATGATATTTTCAACATCTTCTCCGACGTAACCGGCTTCGGTCAGCGTAGTGGCATCGCAAATCGCGAACGGCACGTCGAGCAATTTGGCGAGCGTCCTTGCCAACAGGGTCTTGCCGCTGCCGGTAGGTCCGAGCAAAAGAACATTGCTCTTGTCCAGCTCAACATCTTTAAACAGCTCTTCATCGGCCTTGCGGTGAATCCCGGCTTGAGTCTGCAACCTCTTGTAGTGATTGTGTACCGCGACCGCAAGAACCCGTTTTGCCCGCTCCTGACCGATGACATAGGTATCGAGTTCGGCTTTGATTTTTGCCGGAGTCGGAACTTTCAGATCGAGTACCGGCGGAACGCTCTTTTGGGACTGTTTTTCCCGACAAAGCGCATCGTAGCCGTTGCGCAGGCAGTTTGAGCAAATCGCGATCCCCTCGTAGCCGCTGGGGGCAAAAATAGCCTTGGGGTCATCGCCTTCGCGTGACCCGCAAAAAGCACATAAAAGCTTGTTATTGCGTTTTTCTGACATAAAAAATTACTTCTCCCGCGACAATTTCGCGACAACTTTATCGACGATGCCATATTTGACCGCCTCGTCCGCACCCATAAAGAAATCGCGTTCGGTGTCTTTTTCGATCTTTTTGACCGGCTGTTTGGTATGCGCGGAGATAATCCCGTTTAGCATCGCTTTTAAACGTAAAATCTCCTTGGCTTGAATATCAATGTCGGCGGCGGTGCCTTGCGCTCCGCCCCACGGCTGATGAATCATAATCCGGCTGTTGGGCAAAGCGAACCGTTTGCCGTCGGTTCCGGCGCAAAGCAACACCGCTCCCATGGAGGCACACTGCCCGACGCAGTAAGTTTTTACATCGCACGAGAGAATTTGTATGGTGTCGTAAATCGCCAGCCCTGCCGTGACTGAGCCGCCGGGGCTGTTTATATATAAATCGATGTCCTTTTTGGGGTCTTCCGCCTGCAAAAAAAGCAACTGGGCAATGATTAAATTAGCGACGTCATCGTCGATGGGAGTCCCCAAAAGAATGATTCGATCTTTTAAAAGCCGACTGTAAATATCAAAAGCTCTCTCGCCCTGACCAGTCTGTTCAACCACCATGGGAACCAAAAAAGAGTTGGTTTTCATTATACACCTCTATAATTTGTTTGGCGGCTTGGTAAATTTATTTACTCCGCCGGATTATACAGGCTACCTCTAAAAACCGGAAATTTGGCTAAAATTTGCAGCTCACAATTGTATGCGTGACCTTGCGCGTGACTGGTTAACTCTATGTTAGCCAGTCACTTGCAAAATCGCCTCTTCAAACTGCGAATCTGCTAAATTTTACCTCAAACCAGTTTTTAGAGATACCCTACAAAGAAAGGCGCGAAACGCGCTTATTCACCCCTAAAAAAAGCAAAAAGAGCCAATACAGGTCGTCCCTTTTGCCGGACAATCCGCTACCTTGGCTCTTGCTTGTGCGTCTACGCTTCAGGGTTCTTATTTGCCCGCCATTTCGGCGAGGCGATTCAGCACCTTGTTGCACAGGATGTCCAGTTGCAGGTCATCCATTCCGCCGTTCTTTTCGAGCATGGCGCGGAATTCGTTCTCTTTGTAACCGTAGTAGCGACTCATTTCGCTGAGTTGGGAATCAACTTCACCCTCTTCAAGAGTAATATTCTCAAGCTTCGCAATTTTGCGAAGAATAAACATACGCCGCAACGACTTTTTTGCCGCAACTTCCGCCTTTTTCTTGTTCTCTTCCATTTCGGCTTTGAACTTATCGGCATCGGCTTCGCTCTTTACTGTTTCGCGAGCCATCTTTTGAAGCTCTTTTTGAACTTCCGAAGCGAGAATCGACGGCGGCAACTCAAATTCCGGAATCGCGCCGTCAATTTGAGTGTAAACCTTTTCCACAGTCGCGCTGTGCTGCTTGGCGGAATTCTCCTGCTCCATGGCTTTGCGGAGCATGTCGCGGAATTCTGCAATCGAGCCGACCCGCGCTTTTTCCGCCAACTCTTCGTCACTTAACTCGGCGCGACGCTGAATACCCTCGACCTTGAGCGTGTATTCGATCGTCTTGCCCGCGATAGTCGCCTCGCGATAATCCGCCGGATACTCCGACTTAAAAGTGTATTCCTTGCCGACTTCCGCCCCGGTCAGCGCGGCGGTGCAACCCGGAAGCGTTTCGGGGTCGCTAAGCCACAAAAAGGTGCTTTCCGCCTCAAGTTGCCGTTTCAAATTCGGCGACGCATTTTCGGGCAAGGCAAAATCGCTCTTGTAGCTGACTTTGAGCATGTCGTCTTTGCGTGCCGCGTCGGCGGCATCAGCGTAATTGCCGTACATGGCGCGATAGAATTTCACCCGTTCATCGATCGCTTCGTCGGTGACGGCATCGAGAACCTCGTCGACCTTGATCGCCTTGTAGTCGGCAAGTTCAAACTCCGGGGCGATGTCCGCGCCGAGCGTGAATTTGAACTCCTGATCGAACTCCAGCTTAGGTTCGCCCTCAAGTCCGCAACTGACGATGTCCAGCGACTCGTCCTTGCCGGCGAGCTCAAACCCGGCGTAGATGATCTTGCGGACAAGCTCCTGCCGGATGTCGTTGGCATATTTAGCCTTGAGCATAGCTATCGGCGCTTTGCCCTGACGAAAACCGGGTACGGCGACCGAATAAGAAAATTCGCGGAGAACCTTCTGCGTTTCATTTGTGACCGCTTCTGCCGGAACAACAAAATCCAACTCCTTGCGGCACGGCTGCTTGGAGCGTATTTCCATTTGAATGGAATCCACCAGATTCTTCGCCATCTAAAATAAACCTTTCGTTTGTCGCCCTGAGCTGTATTCTCTTCGAGCGTTATATTTTCAATAAAGGGCTAATTGCAAAACTATTTTGCATTTAGCTCTAAATACAAGTCTAATAATATAACGCCGAAAACCCAGGTTTTCAAATGTGTTAATTGCAAGGATACCTCTAAAAACTGGAAATTTGGCTGCAAATTGCAGCTCATATTCGTATGCGCAACCTTGCGCGTGTCTGGTTAACTATATGTTAGCCAGATATTTGCAAAATTGCACCTCCAGATCATGAATCTGCTAATTTTCAACGCAACCCAGTTTTTAGAGATACCCGCAAAATAGTTTTACAATTAACTCAAGGCTACCTCAACCCAGGTTTTAGAGATACCCTCAAATCTAAAAAAAGAAATTACATTACCCGCTCAATAACAATTTCGGGGTCGATCTCTTCGCGCAAAATCCGCTCAAGTCCGCCCTTGATCGTCATCGCGGCGTGAGGACAACCGCCGCACGCGCCTTGTAGCCGGAGTTTGACCAGCTTGCCGTCGATTTCGACAATTTCGAGGTCTCCGCCATCGGCCTGCAAATGGACTCTTAGCTCTTCGAGGCGGTCGGTAATTTGTTTGTTTAAAGTGTTCATGGATTTATCTGTCTCCTGTTTTTTTGGTTACGCAAAGAGTATATTCCAATTACACCGAAAAATCAAGTTTTTGACGGATTTTTTACGCGTATAAATTGCAAAATCTATCGAGTAATGTTCTATTAACCGACAAATAAAGGGTAGCACTAAAAACCGGGTTGCGTTAAAATTTAGCCAAGTTTCCAGTTTTTAGAGGTAGCCTAAATATGAGGATGCAAAAATGTCGGATGCCAAAAATCACGAGACCGCAGTAAAGCTTGAAGCAGTAAATTATCGGAATTGGGACAATTGTCTGAGACTCTCGAACGGGACGGTCGAACTTGTCGTATCGGTCGGTTTGGGACCTCGGATTCTCTGTTATCGCCGCATTGACGGCGGGGTGAATTTTATGAAGAATTTTACCGGGCAAATGGAGAAAATCAGCACCGATGAATGGTTTAGCTACGGGGGACACCGCCTCTGGCACGCGCCGGAGATTTCGCCACGCACCTACTATCCCGATGTCGATCCGGTCGAATACAGCTTTGACGGCAAAACCATCGCTTTGAAATGCGCTAAAGAAGCCACCACCGGATTGCGCAAAGAGATCGATATTGAGCTTTCGCCAAGCGGTACGGAAGTTACTTTGCGCCAACGTATTTTTAACGAAAACCTCTGGGCGGTGACTTTCGCACCATGGGGTCTGACCGTAATGGCTGAGGGCGGGGAGCTTTTTGTTCCCCAAGAGCCTTATGTACCGCACGGCAGCGGCGCGGGCGAATCGTTTGTCTACGCCCGACCGCTGGTGCTTTGGCAATTCACCAAGATGAGCGACCCGCGTTTCACATGGGGCGACGATTTTATCCGTATGCGGCAAGACAATCGCTATGACTCCAAGCAGAAGTTCGGCGCGACGGTCAAAGCCGGTTGGGCGGCGTATGCGCTGTCCGGCGAGCTTTTTGTCAAGCATTTTCCTTATGACCCCGAGGCGACCTATCCCGACGGCGGCTGCAATGCGGAATTTTTTACCATGCCTGGATTTCTCGAAGTGGAGTCGCTCGGCGCACTCTCTTCGGTTGAGCCGGGCGATTGCGCTCAATTGGACGAACGCTGGGAGTTGCCGAATCAAGCACAGGCAAAGAAGATAATTCAAGGGTATCTCTAAAAACTGGCTTGAGATGAAAAATCGGCATATTCGCAATTTGGAGGTGTGATTTTGCAAGTATCTGGCTAACATTAAGGGTATCTCTAAAAACTGGCTTGAGTTAAAAAATCGATAGAGTCGTAATTTGGAGGTGCGATTTTGCAAGT
The DNA here is from genome assembly GCA_031261965.1 of Victivallales bacterium. GTDB lineage: Bacteria > Verrucomicrobiota > Lentisphaeria > Victivallales > Victivallaceae > Victivallis. The sequence continues at coordinate 8,686 of JAISIP010000003.1, forward strand.
ATCTGGCTAACATAGAGTTAACCAGATACGCGCAAAGTCGCGCATA
>JAISIP010000024.1 GCA_031261965.1 Victivallales bacterium
AAAGATAGTCATTTATGAATTATTCGCCAAACCAGATCAATCCTATTCCTATCCCAATACAGAGTTCATTATATGTTTTTACTACTGATGCACTAAACATTTAAAAATCGTTAATTAAAATAGCAGCAGTTCTTTGACATTTTGATTTTGTTTGATTTGAGATTTATCGCATTCATTGAGCAGGTCTCTGAGCGGTGTTTTGTCGAACAACGAAGCACCGAGCACTTGTGAGATTTCATAGATGGAGAGCGGACTGCGCATCAGATGCTTGATATACGCAAGAATCAAGTGCGTGCAAATGGCAACCCATAAATGAATCTTCACGGCGTTGACCGAGTGTCCCCAAAGTTTTTTGACCGTCAAATTTTGTTTGATCCACTTGAAGAAAACTTCAACTTGCCAACGATTTCTGTAAAGATAAGCTACTTCAAGAGCAGAAACCTCAAAGTTATTCGTAAGAAAAACCAGCAGTTCCTCATTAACCTCGTCATAAAACTCTATTACCCGAAGCAATTCGGGATACAGTTTCTTGGATTTGGCTACCGCCAAACGGATTGTTTTGTCAGCACGTAAACCGGTGGTCTCGTCAATATTAAAATTCTGCTCCACCACTTCGTAACGCAAGCTGTTTTTTGCTCTCGAAACGAAGAATGCACCTGCCTCATGGATACGGAATAAGGCTTCAAAATCAATGTATGCTCTGTCCATCAGATAAATAGCATCTGCATAGAAGTTCAACACATCTAAAGCATTACTGTCGTGATACTTTCCGTCTGTGATGAGGATAAATTCAGGGATACTGCCACGTAAATCCAAGAGAGTATGCATTTTAACGGCTCCACGGGAATATTTACCTTCAGCCCATGTAAACAGGTTGATACTGACGGAAATCGTCGTCGAATCCAAGACAAAGACCTCATTGTCAATATCTATGTTTGGAATGGAACAATCGGCATACAAGGGTCTAACCAAGCGGATTAGGTAATTGCCGAAATCGGCAAATATCTTCCAATTGCGCTTTTCATTGGCTCGGGAAAGCACGCTGGAATCTACCCATTTTTTGATGCCCATGTGATACAGTTGGTGTCTATGAGCACGCAAACAAGTACTGATGGCGCGCAAGGATGGCAATCCGGCCAGCTGACCAAAAAGTAATTGGTTGAACAGATCGCGACAATCCAACTCGCGGACATGACGATCCCCCTGATACCGTTTGACACATTTATTAAACTCGTAACTACCGATCAATTCCAAGACTTGTGCAAAAACAAATTTACCCGAATGCATAGTAATTTCAACGTTTTCATGTAAAAAACATCAAAATTACTATTTCTCAAAATCAAATCGTAAAATCAAAGAACGCTTATAATATATTGTATATTAATTAAATATAAAAATATTTTTTAATTTAGTGCATCACTAGTATTGTTGATTTTCAAAGAGAAACGTATGGTAAGTAAAAAAGGTAAAATTGTTTTATTTTTTATTTTGGCAGCCTTGCTCGTTGTCGTTGGCAGTTTATGCAAACTCAATCATTTGGTTTCTGCCAATTGGATTTTGGGAGCAGGAGTGATTATATTCCTCGCTTTTTTATACCTCTTGATTGCATATTTCATTCAATCACAAGAGATTAAAAAAATTGCTTGATTCTTAATCGGCAAGTGTCCGGCCTTTCCGGACACTTGCTTTTTTCATTTCCAATCCCTACTTTTATAGGACAAACATTTAAATCCTTGAAAACGAAACAATTTAATAGAAAAAGGGAAAACCATTCAAATGATTTTCCCCTGGGGGGGTGACGTACTGACGTCTCCCCAATGATGCTGCAAAGGTAAAACCTTTTTTTGAATCGACCAAACTTTTTGATTCGCGAATAATCATTACCTTTGTCGGTGGAAAATAAATTTCGACATCATGAGTACCAAAGACAAGTTGATTGCACGATTCAAGACCCTTCCGAAAGATTTTACGTTTGAGGAAGTGGTCAGAGTATTCGGTATTTTTGGCTTTACGATAGGCAACAAGGGAAAAACATCAGGTTCGCGTGTCGTATTTACAAAGGAGGATGTGACGTATGTGATGCACAAGCCGCATCCGTCGAACATAGTGAAAGAATCTGCATTGAAAAGTGCATTGAATTATTTAAAAAGAAATTGTTTTATTGACTGAAATATGAATACATTGAAATATAAAGGTTTTGTAGGGAGTGTTGAATACAGCGACACGGATCAATGTTTTTTTGGCTCGGTGTTGGGTCAAAAACGCGATGGCGTTGCGTATGAAGGCAATACCTTGGCGGAATTGGAAAAAGATTTTCGCGGCGCTGTCGATGATTATGTAGAGAGTTGTACACAAAGAGGCATTGTTCCAGAAAATGCTTACAGCACCCCAAGCAAGCCGTACCGTCCTGCCCCTTCGCCGCATTACTTGACCGGCTCGGCTGCCTACATCGTGGCCGAATCCTAATTATTTCTCCCGCTCGATAATATAATCCATCAGTTTGCCGAAAGCCGTTTTGGCATCCGAATCGGGGAAGGCGGCCAGCAGTTCGAGGGTGGCGGCCTTGATTTCCTGCATTTTGGCCGTGGCATATTCGATGCCGCCGTGGGCTTTGGCAAAAGCAATCAAGCGGGCGATGTTCTCGGGGGAAAAAGCCTGTTCGCGGACGAGTTGCAGCATCGGAGCGGTTTGCTCCGCGGGAGCGGTTTGCAAGGCGTGAATCAGCGGAAGGGTCATTTTGCCTTCGCGAATGTCGTTGCCCGTGGGTTTGCCTAAATCGCCTTCTTCGTAATAATCGAAAATATCGTCGCGCAGCTGGAAACAAAGTCCGAGGTTTTCGCCGATTGTGCGCAGCCTTTCGACTTGTCCGGCATCGGCCTGCGCCGAAATCGCGCCCATCTCCGAACAGGCGGCCAAGAGCGAGGCGGTCTTCTTCCGAATCACTTCGAAATAACGCGCTTCGTCGATGCCCGGCTCCGACGAGGCCAGCAATTGCGAGAGTTCGCCTTCCGCCAGGTTTTGCGCCAGCGAGGCAAAAATCTTCAAAATCGCCGGATTTTCGGCTGCTACTCCGCGCACAATAGCCTGCGAGAGGATATAGTCGCCCAGCAGCACCGCCGCACGGTTGTCGAATTGCGCCATAACCGAAGGTTGCCCGCGGCGTTCGCGGGTGTTATCGACCACTTCGTCGTGAATCAGGGTCGCCGTGTGCAGCAACTCGAGAATCACGGCATAATCCAGACTCTCCGCGCTCACTTTCCCGCACAACTTGGCCGATAAAATCAGTACGAGCGGACGGATACGCTTGCCTTTTTTGGCGGCAAGAAAGTCGAGCATAAACTGAAAACCCGCGCCGTGAGTGCGCAGGGCCTCGGTGTACCGAATATCGAACGCTTTCAGTTCCTGTTGTATGGGCTGTGAAATGATTTGTAACATAATCGGCTGCAAAGGTAAGAATAATATTTTTTTTTCATATCTTTACCGTCCATTTATCTCGTTAGTTTTATGAATAAACTCTTTTTGCTGGACGCTTATGCGCTGATTTATCGCGCCTACTATGCGCTGATTAAGATGCCGCGCATCAATTCCAAGGGATTCAACACCTCGGCGGTCTTCGGTTTTGTCAATACGCTGGAGGAGGTGCTGAAAAAGGAAAATCCGACGCATATCGGCGTGGCCTTCGACCCTTCGGGACCGACTTTCCGCCACGAGGCCTTCGCGGCTTATAAGGCGCAACGCGAAGAAACGCCGGAAGTCATCCGCCTCTCGGTGCCGGTCATCAAGGATATTATCCGCGCCTACCGCATCCCGATTCTCGAAGTGCCCTACTACGAGGCCGACGACGTTATCGGAACGCTCGCCAAAAAAGCCTCCGGCCGGTACGATGTGTTTATGATGACGCCCGACAAGGACTACGGACAATTAGTCGATGACCACGTGTTTATGTACAAACCGAAATACGGCAGCTCCGATTTCGATATTATGGGCGTGGAAGAAGTGAAACAAAAATACGGCTTGACCGACCCGCTGCAAATGATTGACTTTCTCGGACTGATGGGCGACAGCAGCGACAACATCCCCGGTTGTCCGGGCGTGGGCGAAGTCACCGCTAAAAAACTCATCGCCGAATTCGGCAGCATCGAAAACCTGTTGGCAAACACCGACAAGCTGAA
>JAISIP010000051.1 GCA_031261965.1 Victivallales bacterium
GGCCGGAGAGATCAAGAGCGACCAGCGCAAGGGTTTCATCCATCGGCAAAATCGCGCTGCCGTAACGGCGAATTCCGCTTTTGTCGCCGAGTGCTTCGGCGAGAGTTTGCCCCAAAACCAGACCGAGGTCTTCCATGGTGTGATGATAGTCAACTTCGATATCGCCTTTGGCTTTTATATCGAGGTCGAAAAATCCGTGTTTGGCAAACAACTCAAGCATGTGATCCATAAATGGGATGCCGGTATCAACGGAGCTTTTGCCCTCGCCGTCAAGCTCAAGCGCGACAACTATATCAGTCTCGCGGGTCGCTCGTTTCACTTCGCTTTTTCGCATATTAAATCCCCTTTAAATAGGATAATATAACTCAACATAACGCCAACTTCAAGCTCAAGATTGAAAAACGCTAAAAATCATGCTATTGTAAAAAAACCGATTGAAGGCTACCTTTGGACAGGATTTTATGAATATAGCAGTTATTTCCACCGGCGACGAGTTGCTTAAAGGCACAATTTTAAATACCAATTTCGCGTTTTTAAGTCGAGAACTCGCACGCATTGGTGCAACGGTTGGTCACGCGTCAAGCGCGGGCGATTGCAAACGTGATATTTACACGGCAATGGCTCACGCACTTGATTGCGCCGAGATTGTCATTATCAGCGGTGGCTTGGGTCCGACCCGGGACGATATTACCTTGGACGCCGTCGCCCGTTTTTTTGGACTTGCGCTTGAGCCTCACCCCGATTTAACCAAAAAAGTCACCGATTTTTGGCATTTGCGCCACAAAGAGCGCGTCCCCCAAGCGGTATTGAGGCAATCGCGACTGCCGCAAGGAGCGAAAATTTTGCCAAACTTTAACGGCTCCGTCTCAGGTATTCAAATCGACACGATTTACGACAATAAACTTCGCCATATCTTCCTCTTGCCGGGACCGCCACGGGAGTTTGAGCCGATGATTCGCGCAACTTTATTGCCAATAATCGCCGACTATATCAAAGACGGCGAACATGAATACACTATGGGCTTTTTAGCGACAGGCGTTCCTGAATTCCAGCTCCAGCAAAGTCTTGAACCTGCCCTAAACTCTTTCCCTGTAAAACTGGCATACTGCGCGACTTTTGCAGGAACGCGGGTTTTTGTCTCGGGAAAAGACGAAAATATCGTTAAAGACGCGGTGGAAACAGCGCGAAAGTTATCCGGCACATGCCCCCTCCCCGTCGGAGAGCTTGACTTAACTCGCGCTCTCCTTGCCGAACTGGAAAAACGCGACTGCAAACTCGTGACCGCCGAATCCTGCACCGGCGGAATGATCTCCGCGGCGTTAACCGCGATACCGGGTTCCTCAAAAAGTTTTCACGGCGGCGTGGTGGTTTACAGCAACGCGCTTAAGCACCAGTTGCTCGGTATCGACCCTGAAATTTTTAGCAACTTCGGCGCGGTCAGCAGCCAGTGTGCCGAGGCGATGGTTGACGGAGCGATTGAACGTTTCAAGGTGGAATGCGCCATCGCCGTCACCGGGATCGCCGGTCCGGGCAGCGACGATACGGCAAAACCGGTCGGGCTGGTTTATATCGCGGTCAAAGCCGGCGATAAACGTCGGGTTAAAGAATTTCACTTCTCCGGCGACCGCAATGCGGTGAGAGAACGCAGTTGCAATTGCGCGCTTTTGATGCTATACACCTTGCTTCACGAACAACCCTGATTTTTAGGGTATCTCTAAAAACTGGAAACTTGGCTAAAAATTGCGAATCTGGCAATTTTGTAACTCAAGGTGAGTTTTTTCCTAGATACCCTTTAATTATTGCCAAAGGGGTTGCTGTTTTGATTATTTTGGGCGATAACGTTTTTAGAGGAAATTTTCATTTGCCGATAACTCCCGGGTGCTACCCCCGAGCGATTTCTAAAGAAACGGGAAAATGCATAAATGGACTCATAGCCACTCCGCAACGCCACTTCTCCAATCGACAACGAGGTTTCCTCCAGCAATTGCTTTGCTCCGGCAATCCGCTGTTCCGCCAAATACTCTCCGAGAGAGATATCCAATTCTTCTCGAAACAGGCGACGTAAATGACTCGCCGACATATTAACTTCATCGGCAAGTTCTTTAATCGAAAGCGGTCTGACCAAATTGGAATTGATTCGAGCCAATACCTCAACAATCCGTGCGGTAAGTACAGGTGCGGGAGAATCCGTAGGTGATTGCCCCAATTCATTCAATAAAAGCGTCAAGGCGAAAAGAGCACCGATCGTGTTGCCGGCCAGATAAAACTCCACCATTTTTCCAATCTGCTCTCCTGCCGCCTCCGAGATTGAGAAAACTTCCTGATGCGGCAGGTAAGTTTGCTCCATTGGCATCAAAAAAGAGATAAGCAGCCGATCATATTGTTGCCCGGTCTCCGGCACTCTGCGTTGTAAATACGGCTTAACCAGCAATGCCTCGCCCGGCTTTAGCATAATCACGCGACCGCTAACCCGATATTCCAGCGGATAGACTGGCAAAATCAACATATATCGGGTGCTGATGGTAGTTGTCGGGTGGGGATAATCGCGGAAATACATCAAAATATTTGTCGGCAGTTGAAATCCGTCGGGTAATTTTCTGCCGTGAAAATAGCTCGTCGGCTCCGGCAGTCTTCGCGCATCCGAAATCCAAGTGTTTTCCATTATATTGCTCCGACCAATAATCACATTGGTTAAAAAAATATAATCACTTCCGCCATTGTCTGGCAAATACTTTTGTAGTAGTGCTGATTGCAAAACTATTTTGCAATCAGCTCAGTATACTATACACCAAGTCAATCATAATTTCAAGAGCAATTTGGAGGAGGTTTTAGGGTATCAAAATCAGGTCAATACCGTTGCCGCGACGCGCCGGGAGCAATCGCGCCTCCTTTATTTTGCCGACTTCAGGCAGGTTCTTTGATCGCAACGCCAAAGTAATCAGCGTCTGAAGCGGAGTCGGGTCGATTTTATAGGATTCAACTTCAAGTTTCACCTCAAGATCTTTATTCGCCAAATGCGCCGCTGTTAAAGTTTTAGCGACCAGCCACTGCCGCGAAAGTGCAGCACCGAAATATTGTGAGCCACCGCCGGAATTCTCCTCGATCTGATAAGAAAAACCGGCGATAAAGCCAAGCTCCAGCAACAAAGCTCCTGCCAGCAAACCGTTGGCGATTCTTTTATAATCGCCCCTGAACGCGACAAAACCGCGCCACGCCAAGAGCCAATATCCCAATGCAATCATAAATCCAAACGCATTAGCGTCAAACCGAAAAATCACCGCTTCAATACCAAAAAAAAGTATATTCGCCATTACGCAAATACAAAGCCGATCAAACAAGTTAAGCTCCCCGCGCCGCCAACGCCGAATCACCGTTATCACGCCAAGAATCATAAAAAAGACGATCACCGGCACCGAAAGCATCACCGACATGCCCAAAATATCCAACCCAGTTTCGGGGGCGAAGCGGTCGGAAAAGCCGAACGCCGTTAAATTTCTCCAGCTTCCAAATACTCCGCCGAGAACGGAATGCAACGGCAAAAGCGTCTCGTCATCGGGGGCATATTCCCTAAAGACTTTGTACAGCAAAGGCAACAGAGCGGCCAACGTCCCAACCCCGACCCAGATAATTTTTTTGCCCGACTTGCCGAAGAGTTTGAAGTTCGTTGCCATCGCACCGCACCAAAATCCCAGC
>JAISIP010000054.1 GCA_031261965.1 Victivallales bacterium
GGATTCTCACCCCGCGTTGCGCCGACCTGATTTTGGAGTATCCGACCTCGCCCGGTCACAGCTCTTTCCCGGCAAAATGGCGGTCAAAAACCCTCCCCCAAGTTCAAACCGGCATTAACACCGCTGAAATCGAGTACCGAACCGACCGAAAACGCACCTGCAATGGTAAAGTCAGATTGCTGATTTGCAGCGAATTTTTGCACTGGAAAGGGGTGACTTTTGCATCCGAAATTTTTTCGCGCATCGCAAAAAAAAGAGATGACATCGAGCTTTTGATTTGTGGCACGGGTCCGGAGGAATCGGCAATGCGAAAAATCTTCCGAACAAACGGGGTGGAACATATGGTAAGCTGGAAAGGTTTTGTCGAAAAGAAAGAGCTGATTCAAACCTTATTCGATGCCGACATTCTTTTGTATCCATCTTATCATCATGGACTTGCCACGGTGATTCTTCAAGCGATGCATGCCCGGCTTCCGATCGTAGCTCTCACCGGTGATTCGGTCGGAATCGCAGTGGCGGAAGGTGCCGGAGTCGCGGTTTCGGGAGAATCCATGCCGGAGATTTTGAATAATCTTGAACGCGAAGTAGAACAACTGATCGACTCCCCCGAACTGCGCAAAAAATTTGGCTATTCCGGGCGAAATTTAATCGAAACGAAATACGAGTGGCGAATTCTGATTCAGCAACTCTCAAATCGACTTGCTTTTATGGTAAAAAAATAGCATGAGAATTCTTCATTACTATTTAGGTCGTCACCGACAAGGCGGGTTGAACCGCTACGCCAAGGATCTGTCAACAGCACAAGCCAAGTCGGGTCATGATGTTTTTACGCTCTACCCCGGCGGCGGAATTTTACCGCGGCATCAAGTTAGGATTCTGCCTAAAAAAACCGTTGAACAGGTGGAATATCACGAGCTTCAAGGCGGCGTACCTGTTCCCTTGCTGGAGGGAATTTGCGACCCGGCGATTATCATAGATCACTCCAAACATCTCTCCGCTTTTGAGCTGAAACGATTCTGCGACCACGTTCGGGCGGATGTTTTGCATATTCACACTCTTATGGGGTTTCCGCCGGAATTGCTCGACGAACTCAAAAAACGCGGCACTCGCGTTGTCTTTACCACTCATGACTATTTCGGGCTTTGCCCCAAGGTCAATTTTATCGATTCCGAGGGCAATTTATGCTCCGCGCCGGATAATAAAAAGTGTTCACTATGCAATAGCAACGCCCCTAACGCCGGATTTTTGGCGTTGCGCAACTGGAGTTTGCTTTTTAGGGTATCTCTAAAAACTGGAAACTTGGCTAAAAATTGCATCTCGCATTCGTATGCACGACCTTGCGCACATCTGGTTAACTTCATGTTAGCCGGATGCTTGCAAAATCGCGCTTCCAAATTGCGAATCTGCAATTTTGTAACTCAAGGTGAGTTTTTAGAGATACCCTTTAAACTCAAATCGCTGTTGACACCACTGTTAAGGCATAGAAATAGAAACCAATCGCGACAGAAATCTATTGCAGTTGTGACCAAAGATTATCTGTCGCTGCAAGATTATTACAAAACTCTGTTACAAAAATGTGACGCGATTCATTTCAACAGCGAAGTAGCCGAAAAGGTCTACCGCAAATTCCTGCCGGATTTGCCGGGTGAAGTAATTCCGATTACCCATGCCGGAATTGTTGACCGCCGTAAACCACGAACTGTAGACGCTCGCAAAGTTCGTCTGGGCTTTATCGGCTCGGCCGCGCCCTATAAAGGCTTGCCGATTCTCCTGCAAAGCTTTGAGCAACTCCGCAATGAAGGAGTAACAAACGCTATATTGAACATTTATGGTTGCGTTTTAAGGTCAAATTCCGATTCGATTCGCTTCTGCGGTTCTTTTGCGCCGGATGATTCGGAAAAGGCTTTTGCTCAGATTGATTTGTTAATCGTACCAAGTGTATGGTCGGAAACGTTCGGCTTTGTAGTTCCCGAAGCATTAAGCCGGGGAATCCCGGTACTCTGTGCCGATACGGTCGGAGCAAAAATCTTGCTCGACGGCGATATGGTTTATCACGGCGAATGCGGACTGTACACCGCATTGCGCGAGTTGTTATCATCGGTGCAACACTTGGAAGAAAAGAGCAAAAACATTTGTGCTTCGCTTGATTTTACGCCACTGTCTAAACATGTTAAAACTATGGATTTATTTTATCGGAAATGAAAAAGCTTGCGATCATCGGAACGGTGGGAATTCCTGCCTGTTATGGCGGATTTGAGAGCCTGGCGCAACAGCTTGCCATAAAGCTGTGTGACAAATTCGATATAACCGTCTATTGCCAAAAATCCGCTTTTAAACAGCATCCGGCTAAAATCGGCAAAATAAATTTGAAGTATTTGCCGTTAAATGCCAATGGCAAAGAGAGTGTTTTTTACGACATTTACAGTATTTTTGACGCGTTGCGTTATGCCGATACTTTGCTGATTCTCGGAGTCGGCGGCGCGCCGCTGTTTCCGTTGTTGAGGCTGTTCGGTTGTAGCAAAAAAATAGTGATAAATATCGACGGGGTAGAGCATCGCCGCAATAAGTGGTCAAAAATCGCCCGCGTTTACCTGCGCTTCGCCGAAAGTTGCGCGGTGCGTTACGCCGACGAGGTAGTCGCCGACAATCAAGTTATCGTCGATTATGTCCGCCATAGTTATGCCAAACCGTGCCATTTGATCGAATACGGAGCTGACAACCGGGAGTTGGAGTGGTGAAATACAAGTTTCAGAACCAAAAATACGCGTTCACCGTCTGCCGGATTGAGCCGGAGAATAATATTCATCTGATATTAGAGGCGTTCGCGTCTGACGCACCATTCCCGGTCGTGGCGGTCGGCAATTACGAAAACGGGGAATTCGGAAGACGTTTGCGCGAAAAATATCAGAACAACCCCGATATTTTTATGCTCGACCCGATTTACGATACTTTAAAGCTCAATGAACTGCGTTCGCACTGTACAGTGTATTTACACGGACACTCCTGCGGCGGAACCAATCCCTCGCTGGTGGAGGCAATGTACTTAGCGTTGCCGATTATCGCTTTTGACGTTAATTTCAACCGGGAGACAACCGAAAATCAGGCATTTTATTTCAGCTCCTCAAGTGAGCTCAACACACTTTGTTCAACCTTAAGCCGAGAAGAGCTGCAAGAAACGGCTCATAATATGAAAACTATCGCCGACCGGCGTTACACATGGGAACGAATCAGCAAACTTTACGCCAAGCTGTTCTAAGAGTTTATCAACTAATAATTATTAGTTGATAGGCTCTAAAGGAATGTATGAAATGAAAATAATTAGCGATCTTTTCTTTTACTACTGGGGATTTTTACTTTACCCCTTTTTAGCGTTTTTCAGTACGATTTTGCTGACCCGGCTTTGCATAATATGGTTGCCGAAACTCGGTTATGTGGATAATCCCGGCGGTCGTCACATTCACAAAAAGCAAGTGCCACGCGGTGGCGGTGTGGCGATCATAATGGCGTTTTTTCTGACGCTGGCTTACTACGTTTTGATCAATCCGGGTCAGACATCATCTGAACTTTTTTGGCGATTGCTGATTCCTTCCGCGCTATTGGGCATAATCGGCATGATCGACGATCGGCGGGAATTGAGTGCCAAGTTCAAACTTGTCATGCAAATCCTTGTAGCAACGCTGGTTTGGAGCAGTAACAATAATTATTATACGATCTTCGGCTGGCAGATTCCTCCCTTACTATCACTTGCGATGGTGATAGTCTGGATTGTCGTTTTGCTCAACGCCTTTAATTTAATCGACGGACTCGACGGGCTTGCCGCAGGTCTGGCGATCGTCACCGCCGGTTGTATGGCAATCTGGTTTTTCCTGATTAAAGGACACTCACTTCAAGTCATATGTATGCTGATTTTAGTCGGAGCTTGCCTTGGCTTTTTACGTTATAACTTCCACCCTGCAAAAATATTTTTAGGCGATACCGGCAGCACGTTTCTCGGGTTAATGTTTGCGATTTCCGGATTGTCCACCATCGACCAGGCGGTAACGGCAACATCGCTACTGTTGCCGCTGTTAGCCATAGGAGTTCCGCTCTTTGATGTAATTTTGGCGATCTGGCGGCGGAGCGTACGCAAGCTGCTCGACCCTAAATCCGGCGGGATCATGGTCGGCGACCAGGATCATTTGCATCATCGCTTGTTGCGCAAAACAAAAAAACAAACCACCACCGCTTATTTGATCTATTTACTTGGTTGCGGTTTTGCGATAGCGACGTTGATATTGCTCTATTTTCGCAACTCCACATTGACCATCGGGTATGTTATTTTATTAATGGGAGTGCTGATTGCGATTCGCCAATTAGCCGGAGTGGAATTGCACGCTTCGGCGAAACTGATTTTGCATGGCGTGGTGAAACCGCGACGCGGGCTTTTGATCAATTTGACGCAGCCGTTCATCGATTTCTTTTTGATTGCCGTGGCGTATACCGTTGCTTGTTTGATTGTCTGCAACTCGTTCGGCGACCCTCACTCATTTATCACGGTTTTCGCCTCGGTCTCGCTGTTGCTCTGTTTTGCGGGAACTTATCGGATTTACTGGCTACGCGCCGGACTAAGCGATTATTGGCGGTTAAGAGTACTGTTGTTTTTCGGGACAATTTTTGCCGACTCCTTGCTGTATATTCTTGAGTATAAAAGAATGGAAGATTTGTACGGAATTACTCCCTTTTGTTTTTTAATCTGGTCGATAATTTTTACTGCTTTGACCATGTTTTTAATCGGGAGTGAACGATTGCTGATTTTCTATGCCGAGTGGTTTTATTTCAGAAAACTTGATCTGAAACATCAAAATTCCGGTCAGCATAGGGTTTTGCTTTACGGCGGCGGCTTGAAATGTCGAATTTTTATCGATACACTTTATTGCGCCCAGAGATTCGGCGATTCGGATCAAGTCGTCGGCATTGTTGACGATGACCCGGTTTTAACCGGTCTGCGGGTTTACGGGTTTCCGATATTGGGCAACAGTTCGCAACTTGAGAAAATCTACAAATCTCATCCATTCGACAAGTTGCTGATCGCAAACCGAAACAATGACGACAAGAAAATGCAGGCACTTAAAAAGTTTTGTGAGAAACATGAAATTGTCATGTCAAATTTGATTTTTGAAGAGGAAGAATTTTATGACCCCAAAAAGATTTCACAATATTAAACTTCGCTCGGAGTTGTTTCGATCGATCCGGGAATATTTTTACCATGCCGGATATATCGAGGTGGAAACACCGATAAAAATCCACGCCCCCGCGCCGGAAGAGTATATCGAATCTTTGCGTGCCGAAAATGACTTTTTGCGTAGCAGCCCTGAACTTGCGATGAAAGTCCTCCTGTCCGGCGGAATGGAGAAGAT
>JAISIP010000108.1 GCA_031261965.1 Victivallales bacterium
GATGTTCGGCTAATTTCAGCGACGAACCGCGATTTGCGTGAGATGACTGTTGAAAATAAATTTCGCGAAGATCTGTTTTACCGTCTGAGTGTGGTGAATATCCAGTTGCCGCCGTTGCGGGAGCGGCGGGAGGAGATTCCGCAGTTAGCGGCGCGTTTTGCAACGGAGTTCGCCCGTGAGAACAATCGCCCGGTGACCGGGATTTCGCCTGAGGCGTTGCAAATCTTGCTCAATTATCCGTGGCCGGGTAATATTCGCGAGTTGCGCAATTGCGTTGAGTATATGGTTATTTTATCGCAAGGACCGTTGCTAAAGATCGATGATTTGCCTGAAAGCGTGCGTAATTTCAAGCCAGCGACAGACTTTTTGCCCCCTGCTGCGAGCGAAGATTCGTCGGAAGAAAAGCCGCTCAAACTTGAGGATAACGAACGTATCTTGATCGAAGAAGCCTTGAATAAATGCAACGGCAACCGCACGGCGGCGGCAAAGCTGTTGGGAATCAGTCGCCGTACACTGCACCGCAAACTTGTAAGGGTATCTCTAAAAACTGGGTTGCGTTGAAAATTAGCAGATTCATGGTTTGGAGGTGCGATTTTGCAAGCGTCTGGCTAACAAAAAGTTAACCAGGCACGCGCAAGGTCGCGCATACGAATATGAGCTGCAATTTTCAGCCAAATTTCCAGTTTTTAGAGATACCCAAAGTGATTTATCCGGGTGACGGCTTGAAAATCCACCGCTTCTGAATTAGATTATATAAATAATAGTCAAAAAACCAACCTAAACATTGGAGTCAAAGATGTCCGGGCATAGTAAATGGGCAAATATTAAACACAAAAAGGAAGCCGCCGACAAAGTCAAAGGCAAGGCTTTTTCGCGTATCGCCAAAGAGATCATGGTCGCCGCCAAAATGGGAGGTTCAGACCCCGATGCAAATCCGCGGTTACGCTCCGCATTGGTTGCCGCCAAGGCGGTCAATATGCCCAATGCGAACATCGAACGCGCTATTAAAAAGGGGGCGGGCGAGCTTGGCGATGTGATTTACGAGGAGATCGTCTATGAGGGATACGCCGCCGGTGGTGTGGCGGTAATCGTTGAATGCCTGACCGACAACAAAAACCGTTCAATCAGCGATGTACGTATGGTTTTTGACCGCAACGGCGGCAATATGGCGGGCTCCGGCGCGGTGGCACGTATGTTCAAACGTCAGGCGCATTTTGTCATCACCGGCGAATGGGCAGACGAAGAAAAACTTATGGATTTGGTGCTCGACGCGGGTGCGAACGATCTGTCGGTCGAAGACGGTGTGGCGGAAATCTGGGCAGACCCGGAAAATTTTGAAGCGTTGGTCAAACTTTTTGAAGAAAAACAAATCCCGACCGACGAAGCCGCCGTGGTTCGCAAGCCGGAGATGGTGACCGAGCTAAACGACCTCTCCGCAGCCCGGCAAGTTATGCGCTTAGTGGAGCGTATGGAAGAGCTTGACGACGTTCAGGAAGTCACCGCCAATTACGAAATTGCCGATGAGATTGCCGACCAGCTCGGAGAGGAATAATGCGAGTAATTCCGCAAATCGCCTATTTGCCTGAAGCCGGAGAACGCGGAGTCGGCGACCTTTATCTGCCGGAACGTGTTTCGCCGGGTACGCCGATTGCACTGCTCATTCACGGTGGCGGTTGGAGTTCGATGGACAAATCCAGAATGGTGGGCATTGCGGAGTTTCTTTGTGAACAAAATTTCGCCGTATTTAACATCAATTACCGTCTGCTTAACGCCGGACCGTGGCCGCTTTGCGGCGATGATTGCAAAAAAGCGGCGGAATTTGTGTTGGCGAAACATATTCCCGAGTTAGACATCTGCAATTGCGAGCGGCTTTTAATTGTCGGAGGATCGGCCGGGGGACACCTTGCGTTGATGACCGGGTTGCGTCTACCGCCCCGACAAGTCAGCGGTATAATTTCACTGTCGGGAGTTAATGATATTACGGTTTATCCCACTGATGAATCGCAGCGCAAGTACTTTTTCGGCGGTGAACCAACCGAGGAGGAGATCGCTGCGGCAAACCCGATTTCGCTGATAACCCCCGCTGCTCCGCCGATTCTCTGTACCCATACTATTTTCGACACGGTTGTTTCATTTAAGGCTGCCGAAAACTTCGTCGCTAAGTGTCACGAAGTCGGGGCTAAAATCGAATTTTACCGATACGACCGCTCCGGCGACGGTCATTGCCTCTGGATTCAAGGGAGTTCCCCGCCCAAGCTTTTGCCGGAGTTGGAGCAGGCGATTATGCAGTTCATCGCCAAATACGCAATTGCCACCCCAACACCATGATTATTCTCGGAAAAAGTAACAAATGCGAAAACCAGGAATAATGAAAGATATTCCAACAAGTGGAATTATTCTTTATCGGACGGCGGATGGCACGAGTGACATTCAACTCTATTCCCGTGATGGCAAAATTTGGCTAAATCAAAAACAGATTGCAGAACTTTTTTCCACCTCTGTCGCCAATATCAGTATTCATGCTTCAAAAATATTGAGAGACAACGAATTAGATAGCAATTCAGTTGTTAAGTCTTTTTTAACAGCTGCCTCCGATGGTAAAGATTATTACGTCGATTACTACTCTCTGGAAATGATTCTATCAATTGGCTTCAAAGTTCGTGGTGTTCGTGGCGTTCAGTTCCGTCAATGGGCAAATCGGCATCTTTCCGAATATTTGGTCAAAGGATTCGTCATGGATGACTCACGATTGAAAAATCCCGATGGAAGACCTGACTTCTTTGATGAATTGTTGAGTCGTATCCGGGATATTCGTGCTTCGGAAAAGAGGTTTTATCAGAAGATTCGTGAACTTTTTGCACTCAGCAGTGATTATGATAAGACGGACAAAGCAACCCAAATGTTCTTTGCCGAAACTCAGAACAAACTTCTTTTTGCCGTGACAGGACGTACCGCCACCGAAATTATCGTTGATCGAGCAAACGAGCAAGCGCAAAACATGGGGCTGACTTCGTGGCAGGGAAATATTGTTCGCAAAGGCGACATCGTTATTGCGAAAAATTACCTTAGCGACGATGAGATTGATACGTTGAATCGGCTGGTGACCATTTTTTTAGAAACAGCGGAACTGCAAGTCAAGGAACGGCACGATCTGACACTCGATTTCTGGAGAGAGAATGTGGACAAAATTCTCACATTTCACAACAAAAAAATTCTTCGTGGCGTTGGTAGTATCACTCATGAAAAGATGGAAGAAATCGTTCGGCAAATCTACTCCAATTTTGATCGGTCGCGCAAAAAGTATGAAGCGCAACTTGCCGATCAGGAAGAGTTACATGAGTTGGAAAAAATAGAACTTACCTGTAAAGGCAAACTTAAGAAAAACACACCATGATTATTCTCGGAATTGACCCGGCGATACGCACTACGGGGTACGGAGTAATCCGCACCGAGTCCGCTGCCCGCTTTGAGATTCTCGACTGCGGAATTATCGCCAATTCCGCCAAATTGCCGCACACCGAGTGTTTGCGGAGAATCGCCGGAGGAATCCGCGAACTGTCAGGCGCGTTTACCCCCGATTGCGCCTCGATAGAAGACCCCTTTGTCGGCAGAAACGCCTCTACCGCTATTATTTTGGGCATGGCGCGGGGGGCGATTCTCACGAGTTTGGCGGAGGCGTCGATTCCGGCATACTCCTACACCCCCAGATCCGCCAAACGAATGGCTTTTGGCAGCGGTTCGGCGACCAAAGAGCAAATCGCCACGATG
Source organism: Victivallales bacterium (assembly GCA_031261965.1). GTDB lineage: Bacteria > Verrucomicrobiota > Lentisphaeria > Victivallales > Victivallaceae > Victivallis. Next base: position 3,769 of record JAISIP010000108.1, read on the forward strand.
ATTGCCGCCGAAACCGGCATTGAAATCGAAAAACTTCCGTTGGACTCCACCGACGCGATCGCGTTGGCGATCTGCCACGCTTTGGTCGCGTTGCGTCCCGGTTTATCCGCCAAATTGGGGAAATTGCTCTAAAATGGCGAGCGATTTTCACGCCCATAAACCCAAATCAACGGCGAGAACCCTTGTTTCTTGCCCGGAATCGGAGATTTCTCGCTATTCCTTCGCTTCGCTTGAGTTGCATCCATGGGATTTACCTGAGAAGTTTCACGCCCTTTCTCCGCAATTTGACCTTGCCTTGACCCGTGCCGCTGCGCTTGGGGAAGTCGGATTGGATAAATTGCGCGGTCCGGCGCTTTCGGTGCAGCAAGCCTACCTAAATGTGTTGCTATCCTTGGCGCAAGAACAGAATAAACCCGTGGTGATTCATTGTGTTAAAGCTGCCGGGGAGTTGCTTGCAACACTAAGAAACATCCCGAAACTTACTATTATGATTCACGGCTTCAGAGGATGCCCGGAACAGCTTGAAATGTGGCGCAAACACGGTTTCTTTGTGTCGCTCTCGCCTCGGGCGTTGCAAAACAACGCGCTTATCAAACATTTGCGAAGCACCGATTTGGAGCGAATTGGCTTTGAATCCGACGATACGCCAGAACCGATTGAATCAATTCTTGAACAGGCGGCGAAACTCTTGGATATGCCCTATGCGTCGCTGGAAAAATTCACCGACGCAACTTTCGATGCGTTTTTTCAAAAAACCGCAAAAGACGTGTAATTACACACCTTTTGCGGTTTTATAGCTATCAGCTCTTAGTGCCGAATGTGGCGGTGGTATTCCTGAAGACTACACACCTCAAAGCGGCCGAAGTCGGATTTGTCGGCGAGTCCCTCGATCGCGGCGGTAAGCCCGGCGATCGTGGTGGTCACAGGAATCCCCGATACGACCGAACGCGAACGCATACGGATTTCATCAACCATCGCTTCCGCGCCGGATTCGGTGGAGTTGATAATCCACTGAATTTCTTTTTCGTTCATCAGATCCAGCAGATTCGGGCGACCACGCGAAACGCGAAACACCGCCTTGGTCTTAATCCCGGCATCGTAAAGCAAGGTCGATGTCCCTTGCGTGGCGTAAATGCTATAACCGAGTTTCACGAGTTTTTCGACCAACTTGACCGCTTTGGGCTTGTCTTCGTCACGCAACGAAATAAAGATATTGCCGGAATCCGGGAGCTTGTTTCCGGCGGCAAGTTGGCTTTTGAGATACGCCAATCCGCGACCGGGGTCGATACTCATAACCTCTCCGGTGGACTTCATCTCGGGCGAAAGCACAATATCCACCCCCGGAAACTTGACGAACGGGAATACCGCCTCTTTGACCGCAGTGTAGGGAATATGCACTTCCTTGGTGAATTTTAACGATTCCAGCGATTCGCCCGCCATGCAAC
>JAISIP010000126.1 GCA_031261965.1 Victivallales bacterium
ACATTAGATCATGCGTGGAAAATAAAAGTTGAGTGCGAGTATTTTTCGAGCAATTGGACAAATAGATTTCCAATAATCGCTTGGATAACAAATAGTGCCAGCTACGATCCAACTCATCGATCACGTATACAGCACGAGAATCTTGTTTCTCCAAATCAATAAAGGCAGGTAAAAGATTCAACAAACGTATGGTTCCTTCGGATTCTTGTCTTAAGTCGAATCTAAACAAATTTCCCGAGCTATTTTGGTGATAGCTAACTAATTTTTTTACTGTCAGTTGATCGTTTGTTTTGCTTACCGTATATCGTATTCCGTCTAAAATTACTTCAAGCAAGTCTCCATCATTCAATTTTTCTTTCCATTCCGATTCTGAAAATACTGGGGGAACAGCGTCAAGCGAAGTTTCTATAAATTCCAATTTGCAAATTCCGGTATCCAACCCATGTAACAACCGAGATAAATCTCTTATATCCGTCGGGTTCGATTCAAATAGGTCAAAGAATCTGCGAAAAGAAGCTTGTGGCGAAAGTACATTTAATTGATCGGTGAACCAGAAATATGGTTTTTCTACTTTCTTTACATTTTTTGACCCGGCGAAGCCGAGAAATAGTTGATTAGAAGCCACGAGACGTACACAAGCCTTAGCATCTTCATCATTTTGTAAAGCTGAAGATTTCAGTGTTACTTGATTCTCTTTTCTGGAATAAAGACAATCTTCACCGTTGCGCTTTACAATACACAGGGTTTCTTCCAATATAGCGTTTCGGGTCATCACTATACGCAATTTGTAGATTTTGTCATCATTAGCTAAAAAAGTTAGCGTTATTTCTGTCGGGAGTTTTGCCAAATCCGATGACAAGGCAAACGAATCAAGAGGAATGTCGCGTCCTTCTTTTGGCGGCAAAATCATCATGTTCTTCAAAAAAAAGAACAAATTGCAAAGATTAGTTTTCCCTGAAGCGTTTCCGCCATAAAGAACCGCTACCGGAGAAATCCGAAGAGCTGGTGATTTCTTGATCTCAGGAATACGAGGAAGCAGTCGTTTTTCGCGTGTTGCGACAAACGAAAATACCGTTTCATCTCGAAACGATGCCCAGTTTTTTACTGTCAACTCGATAATCATGATAATATTGCTCCTTTTTATTTACAATACAGCATTAATTCACAAAAACAAGCATTAAAGAGAAAAAATCTCTTTATATGCGGTTTTTTTGTCAATTTTTATGGCTAAATATCGGCACTGTAAACGAAAAAATCTCTTGTCCATTGGTATTGTGGATTGAGAAAGAACACAAGGATATCTCTAAAAGAATCACCGTGGCTATTTCATGGAATCAGAAATATTTCCGCCGTTTGAGTTGATTTCTTCGTCGCCTTGCTGTATCTTAATTGGTGTTCACCTGTTGATTCAGTTTTTTCACGGAGTAATTTGGGGTCGGTGTGCAACCATGGACGACATTGTATTTAATCTTCCCGGCTATCTGACGGTGCTGTCGATTATGATTCTTGCCGGTGCTTGCTCAAGCAAGCTTTCAAGCCGGTTGAACGTCCCGGTTCTATTGATCTTTCTCGGCATCGGGATGATTGCCGGAACCGACTTTTTAGGCATCGTCGCATTTGACAGCGCACCGACAGCTAACGTGGTCGGTAGTATCGCAATGGCTTTTATTCTGTTTTCCGGGGGATACGACACCTCGTGGAAATCGGTAAAAAGCGTATTGGGTTATGGCACTGTGCTCTCCAGTCTCGGCGTGTTTTTGACCGCGCTTTTCGTCGGACTTTTTACCTTTGGATTTTTTACGTTCGGATTTATCTATTTCCCGGAATATCTCGGATTCTCCGAAAAACCCCCGTTGCAGTGGTGTTTTTTGCTCGGTTCGATTGTTTCTTCCACCGATGCCGCGGCGGTGTTTGCGATTTTACGCGGTCGCAGTGTGAGTTTAAAAGGCAAATTGCAATCGTTGCTGGAATACGAGTCCGGGAGCAACGACCCGATGGCGGCGTTTCTCACGATTTTTATGGTCGGCATGTTGCTTTCCCCCAATGAATCCTCGTATTGGATGATTTTTCCGATTTTTCTAATGAAAATGTCTCTCGGAATTTTCTACGGTTTCTTGATTGCGAAACTTGCGGTCTGGCTGTTTAATAAAATCGACTTTGAATACGACGGACTTTATTATGTCCTCGGAATCGGGGTAGTGCTGCTAACTTACGGCGCAAGCGAATTCAGTTACGGCAACGGTTTTATGGCGGTTTACGTCGCCGGCATGGTCATGGGCAACAGCAAGTTCATCTACCAGCACGGAATCGGTCGTTTTCATGACGGTGTCGGTTGGCTTATGCAGGTTATGTTGTTCGGTATGCTCGGATTGTTTTCTTTTCCGAGACAGTTACCCGCCGTCGCGCTTCCCGGTGTTGTCGTTGCGTTTTTTATGATGTTGTGTGCCCGTCCTGCCGCCGTGTTTATCTGCATGTTCCGCAGTAAATTCAGCATAAAAGAACGACTTTTCGTTTCGTGGGTCGGGTTGCGCGGCGGCGCGCCGATTATGCTTGCTACCTTCCCTTTGATGGTGAATCTGCCCGATTCATGGAAGATGTTCAGCATGGTCTTCTTTATCGTACTTATGTCGATCCTTGTTCAAGGCAAGACGCTTATGCCGTTCGCCCGACTGCTCAAGCTGGATAAGCCGCTCAAAGTAACGGCGCGTACTCCGCTGGAATTTGAGAACACCGGCACGATCAACGGTGAAATGCGCGAATTTGAGGTGTTGCCGTGTGCGTCGTATGTCGGCAAAAAACTTGCGGAGATCGGGTTGCCGCCGGGAGCGTTAGTACTTTTGATTCGTCGGGGACGAGAATTTGTGGTGCCGCACGGCAGTACTTTGATCGAACCTCACGATGGTTTGATGGTTCTTGCCGAGCCGGACATCCTTGAGGCTACCGCCCCGATTCTCGCCTGTGAAAACGGCATGACGGAGGATGATTATGATTGATTTGCGCCAACTGGCAACTGATCGGATTCTCGTGTCGCCGTCGGTGCTGTCTGCCGATTTCGGTAGGCTCAGTGAGGAAATCGACCGGGTTGAGGCGGCGGGTGCGGACGTAATTCACTTAGATGTGATGGACGGGCATTTTGTGCCGAATCTTACGTTCGGTTCGCCGGTGATTAAAAGTCTCCGCAAAAAGAGCCAAATGCTTTTTGACACCCATTTGATGATCTCCGAACCGGCGCGTTACGCTCAGGCGTTTGCAAGCGCCGGTTGCGATCATCTGACCTTTCACCTCGAATGCTCCGAGCGACCCACCGGGGAGATTATCGACGCAATCCGGCAAACCGGTTGCACGGTCGGGATTTCGCTGAAACCGGCGACTCCGCCTGAAGCGATCTTTCCGTGGCTCGACAGGATTGACCTGATATTGATTATGACGGTTGAACCCGGTTTTGGCGGACAAAGTTTTATGACCGACCAAATGGGAAAATGCGCAACTATCAAGCGCGAAATCCTCCGCCGCAAACTGCATGTGCAACTTGAAGCGGACGGGGGAATCGACGCGCAAACCATCGGCACTGTCGCGGCACACGGGGCAAATATGATTGTGTCCGGAACCGGAGTTTTCGGATACCCGGAGGGAGTCAAAGCTGCGATCGCAAAATTACATGACGCGACCAAACTCCTCGATTCGGCGTTGTAGCTGACTCGATGAAAGAAAAATCTGGATAGGATAATAAAAAAACAACCTAATTGAAAATAAAAATCAACTGTTGCAGGCTCATTAGGTTGTTCGCCCATTGCCACACAAGCTGCTCCAAACAAGTAGCCCAACAGAATTATATCTTTTATCAGTTTTGATATGGAAAAATTCAGATTGCTCAAAACTTGTGTGTTTCGTGTATTTCGCGGTTTTTAGAGGTAGCCATCAGCTTTAAAGCGGATTTTTCGAGATTTTATGCAAAAACCATTTGCATTCCTCACTCTGACGGCTATAGTTACGAATAGAGAACTCCTCCGGAGTTTTTCAACAATCGGTTTACAAAAGGGAGACAGGGCAATATGGTTACAGGCATTGTTTTGGTTAACGTCGAACGCGCCATGATTAGCGGAGTCATCGAAGGTCTTATGAAGATCAAGGGAGTGTCGGAGGTTTACAGCGTTGCCGGGGAATACGATCTTGTGGTTATGATCCGAGTCGCAAGCAACTCCGAGTTGGCGGAAATCATCGCTTCGCGCATGACTCATGACATCAATGGAATCGTTCATACCAAAACTTTGGTCACCTTGAATTCTTACGCTAAAATCGATCTTGAGAAGATTTTTTTAACGGCATAGCCAACAAAAATCGCAAATAGCTGATTCCTGGAAAACCTGATTGGCGTGAAAGAAAATTTGGATAAGCGATATGTTTGCTTGCCATGATTTTATTCACGCTAATCAGAAAATACTCGCCCAATCAGAAAATACGCAAAATATCCGACTTTTGATGCTTGAAAATTATCTTTTACTGATTATATTTAACGCCCAAAAAGGATAGTACAATACACTACTGTCCGATAAAAATTTTCGGAATTGATTGTTAAAATCGGGACTTGTTCTATATTAGTAATGCATAAAACACTAATATTGAACAGAAAGTCCCGAACTATGCATTACAATAGC
>JAISIP010000023.1 GCA_031261965.1 Victivallales bacterium
CCCGGGCATTATTGCGACAAAGCGAACTGGGGCAAGCTTACCTTGCCGGAGATGTTTGAACGCGAATGCCAACGGCACGGCAAAGGAGCAATTATCGAAATTATGGCAAAAAATTTGCGCATTGCCGCGACCGAAGCAGGCAAGTGCAACGTCAAAATCGCCCTGGAGAATGTCGATCGCTTTGAACCGGCGGCGACCTCCGCGGATTTAACGGAGTTGGTAAACCAAGCCGACTCCCCGGCGGTAGGATTTTGTCTGGATGCCGGTCACGGTCACTGTTGCGGACAAACATCGGTGATCGAGTGGATAAAACTGATGAACGGCAAATTGTTCACCACCCATTTTTACGACAATCGCGGGGCAAGACTGCAAGCTGCGACAAGTGAAAAGTGGATTCGCCCCACCGGCATTGACGAACATATGCCCCCTGGATTCGGGACGATTCCGTGGATCGACGTTATTCAGTCGCTCTGGCAGATTCATTACTCCGATACGGTAAACTTTGAGTCGGGTGCTTGGCCGGGAATGGACGAAAAACGCGGGTTTGAGTGTGCCATAAATTTTTGGCGAACCTGTGAAAAATTAGCCGAAGAAAAGTTAGTAAAATGAAAATTCCCGACTGCAACTATTTTTTGATCGATATAGACGGTACTTTGACCCGGTACCGCGACGGAGTCATGGTACATCTATTGCACGGCAACTTTCTCTTTCCGATTATTTGTGACTTGATGGTGGAATCCGGCTGGAACAGAACCAAGGCCGAATCGGCGATCCTGGATAAGGTCAACGCCAATATTTTTTGGGATTACCCCGATTTTATCGCCGAATTCAAACTTTCCGCGCCTGAGGCGTTTCGCCGTTTCCGCCAATGGCACGCCGAGAATATTGTACCATGTGAAGACGGTGTAAAGTTGACTAAAGAGCTTTTTGCCATGGGTAAAAAACTCCTTATTATGAGCAACAATCCCTACAACGGGTGTCTCCTTAAGCTTCAGGCAATTGGACTTGCCGATGACGATTTTTCTTCGCCGTATTTCAAGCGGATTTTAGGTACAAACGTGCTGTTCGGTTGCAAGTCTGACATAAAAGTATGGGAGAATGCCATCGCCCGGATTCCCGCCGAAAAATCCGATATTTGCGTGGTGGGTGACAACCCCGAAGAAGATCGGGATATTCCGCGTTCGTGCGGTATTACAAATAGTATAATCTTATCGCGAGACAATATTGTTCACGGGGTAGAAAAAACGGGGAAAAAACAATGACTTGGATCGATTGGCTGATTGTGGTAATTCCGACTTTGATCGTGTTGGGCTTGGCGGTTTATTCCTCCCGATACGTCAAAGGGGTGGTGGATTTTCTCTCCGCCGGGCGACTCTGCGGCAGGTACGTTCTGCTTGCCGGCGACATGGCAAACGGGATTTCTATTTTGGCTATCGTTATGGCGTGCGAACGCCAATACAAAGTCGGCTTTTCGGTCGGGATCTGGGGAGCAATCCTGATACCGTTAACCATGATGCTGGCACTTTTCGGTTTTTTCGTCTACCGTTTTCGCGAAACCAAGGCACTAAGTTTCGGGCAGTTTATCGAGATTCGCTACGGCAGTAAGTCGTTGCGGGTTTTCGCTTCCATCTTGCGGACGCTCGCGGAACTTTTGGCACATGCAATCATGCCTGCGGTCGCCGGGAGGTTTTTTCTTTACTATCTCGGTTTCCCGCAATACATTACGCTCTTTGGGGTTCAAGTTTCGGTATTCGTGCTGTTAATGGTCATTTGCATTTCCATGGCGATATTCATCATCTGTTGCGGCGGCACGCTTGCGATTGTCATAACCGATGCGATCCAGGGCATGATCTGTTTGCCGTTGATCTGTCTGTTTTCAATCTATTTTCTCTACAAATTTAACTGGTCAACTGAAATCGCCCCGGTGTTGATGGATCGCGTTCCGGGACAAAGTTTTATCAACCCCTACGATGTACTTGAATTGCGAGATTTCAATTTGTTGACTTTGGTTTTGGGTGCTGTAACGCTCATTCTTCACGCCGGGTCATGGATCGGTGGCGGAGCGTCGGGTTCGGCGATAACTCCGCATGAGCAAAAAATGGCGTCGATTATGAGCAAATGGCGCGGATTCTTTTCGCCGCTGTTGTATCTTTTGCTGTCGGTTGCGATCTTAGTAACGCTTAACCACCAAAATTTTTCCAAGGAAGCCAGAGAGATTCGTTCGGAACTCTCCGCCCGGGTCGCTTGCGATGTGGTCTCCGACCCGGTTATCCAGGCAAAACTTATCGCCAATTTGGCGGCGATTCCCGAGCAAAAACACGTTATCGGTGTTGACGCTCCGCTTTCGCACGAGAAAAATCTCGACACTATCTACATTGATACCGCCCGGCAAACGCTTGAGGAGGCGGGGGTCGAAGACAGTGCCTTTGTGACTCAGCAATTTAAGACGATCTATCACCAAACCATGCTGGGGGTGACTATGCGCAAGATACTCAGCCCGGGTTTGATGGGGCTGTTTTGTCTGTTGGCGATTTTGGCGATGGTTTCCACCGACGATTCGTATATCTTCAGCTCGGTGTTGACTATTGTGCAAGATGTGATTCTTCCGTTTTTCAAAAAAGCTCCGCCGTTTTGGCTGCACGCGCTGCTGTTCCGGGTGGTCGCAGTTCTAATCGGGTTGATGTTTTTGTTTTGTTCATGCTATATGGCGCAGCTCGATTATCTGGAATTGTTTATCACTATTGTACTGTCATTGTGGCTGGGCGGTTGCGGACCGATGGTCACATTTGCATTGTACGGTAAATTCGGCACCAAGCAGGGGGCTTGGGCATCGTTGCTCGCCGGCATGGGGCTTTCGATTGTGGCACTCTATTTGCAACGCAACTGGGCGAATGTGGTCTACCCGTTTTTGGAGGAGCAAAACTGGGTACATCCGATCGGTACATTTCTTGAAACCGTTTCAGCTCCGTTTAACCCGGTGATTGTCTGGACGATGAATCCGGAGAAATTCCCGATCAACAGTTTTGAGTCTTATTTGCTCACCATGTTAGCGACCTTGGTGATTTATATTGCGGTTTCTTATCTGACTAGCAAAGAGAAATACAATCTCGACCGCTTGTTGCATCGCGGTATTTACAATTTGGACGGTTCTCCCCACTCCAAAATCAACTGGAGCTGGGATAATTTGATGCGTCTGTTTGCCGGAATCACCGATGAACATACTTTAGGCGACAAAGTAATTTCCTACAGTTTGGTAATTTACACTTACGCGTACAGCTTTGGTGTTTGCTTTTTATTGATGGTGATCTGGAACTTTATTTCGCCGTGGTCGATAGAATACTGGGGCAAATATTTTTTGATTGTAAACATCATTATTCCGGCGTGTATTGTCGCTGTGACCAGCGTATGGTTCGGTATCGGCGGAATTTTCGGCATCATTAGCCTCTTCCGGCGATTGCATAACCGGGTGGTTGATCAACTTGACAACGGTATGGTTCACGGTGGAATGTCACTCGTTGATGAGGCTAAATTTAAAGAGTTGGAAGAAAAACAAAAATAGGGAGTTTATGGTATGGATTCTTCTGTTTATCAAGACAAAGTTCGCGGTGCCTGGTTTGGCAAATGCCTTGCCGGAGCGATCGGTATGCCGTTTGAGGGAGTGCCGTTTGCGGTTGAACTCACCGAGGAGCAAATTTATTTGAAAGATGTTCCCAACGACGACCTGGAGTTGCAGCTGGTCTGGATGGACGCGCTGAAAAAGCACGGCATAGCTTTGCGTTGCACCGATCTCGCCGACAACTGGCTGCACCAGATCAAACACGGATGCGACGAATACAGCACGACCATTCACAATATGCAACACGGTATTATGCCGCCCCAAAGCGGTGCTTATAACAACTTTTTTGCCGACGGCATGGGGGCGACTATCCGCTCGGAGATTTGGGCGTTGCTCTTCCCCGAGCGACCCGACGCGGCGGGATTTTTCGCCCAACAGGATGCCGAAGTCGATCATTGGGGCGACGGGGTTCGCGGCGAAATTTTTATGGCGATGGCGGAGGCGCACGCTTGTGTACATTCCAACATCGAAGAGGCGTTGCGTTTTGCTTATAACGCGCTGGACAAAGAGAGTCGCCTTTACCGGACGTTGACCCGTGTTTTTGAGATGTACGACAAAAAAGTCAGCGATTTTGACGCGAAAAACGATCTTTGGTTGCCTGAGCAACGCAACTTTAATTTCACCGATTGCGTGATGAATCTGTCGTTTATCGTCCACTCCTTGCTCCGCGGGAAAGGGGATTTCTTGAAAACCGTGCTTTTGGCGGTTTCGTTTGGTCGGGACACCGATTGCACCGCCGCCAGTTGCGGCGCGTTTCTCGGCATCGCCAAGGGGATGAAAGTATTCCCCAAACAGTGGCTCGGCAAGGTGAAAAACGAGTTATGCCTCAGCGCGTTTGTGACCGCTATTCCCGGAGTTCCGTTGACTCTGGACGATCTGGTCGCTCAAACTCTTGAGCTGCATAATAAATTGGAAAAACAACTTCCGGCGGAGAAGTATCCGGCATACACCCATTGTCAGTTGCCGCAAAATCCCCCGAAATTCGACCACTCCAGCTGGCTGATTCTCGATGATGAGCAGTTTGACATCCCGGCGATCGAAAAACAGCTCCGCGCCACCGGGAAATGCCCCGAGGAGCTAAAAAAGTACGTTGTTTCGTTTGACACGCTTTTTTTGGATCTCTCCCGTTTCGCAAGGGATTTCAATCGGTTGCACTTGTTCTCGTTTTTGACGGTCAACCACAACGAAACCCCGGTTGACGAGATTATGATGTCTGTAACAGCGGATGTTGGCGAACGGCTCTGGATGGACGGAATTCGACTGACCAATCATCATTCGCGGGCAAAAATGCTTCCGTCATTTCACCGCGCCGAGGGCGGGGTGACTTTTCACATGGCACTCAAGCCGGGTGAAAAGCATTTCTTCCACTGGGAGTTGGCATTTTGCATCGCGCCGCTTAGAGCGTGTCTGATGTTTGGCAACAGTTACAACGACCACCTTGACGGTTTTGATTTTAATATATAGGGTATCTCCTGAATCCGTGAATAAAATTATGACAATCAAGCGATAGCATCGCTTATCCAAATTTTCTTTCACGGATTCAGGTATCTCTAACCAAAGTTTGTAAAGAAAATTTTGCGAGAAGGAAACATGGCTTTCTTTCTCGCATTCTTTTTTCTGAGAGATACCCTGAGTCCGTAAGCACCGGAACTATACCGTTGACTTTTTTGCAACAAAGGCGAGGAGGTTTTGCAACGCCTCCAGCGTAACCGGCTTTAACAATACCCCCTGAAAGATTGCCGACTTTTCTTCGGGCATTTGCGAATCGGCGGTAATTACCGCAATAGGCAGATTGGCATTTTCAGGTATTTCATGTATTTTTTGCGCCAGCTCCGAACCGCTCATATTGGGCATCCAAAGATCGGTCAGCACCATTTGGAAATCGTGGTCGGAATTGAGAATCTCGAGTGCATTGCTCCCGGAATTGGCGCAGACGCTGTCGATATCCAATTTGCGCAACATCGCTTGCAGCACCTTGAGATTCATCGGGACATCGTCCACTAATAGTACGCGAGTTCTCGGTTTCGGCAGATTCGTCAACTCCTCCTTATGTTCCGCTATCACCGGCAGAACTGAAATCTCTACCGAGTCCAACTCAAGCGTGAAGCAACTTCCTTTGCCGGCATCGCTTTCAAGGAGAATGCGTCCGCCCATACGGTTCGCCAAACGATGAGAAATCGCCAACCCAAGCCCGGTACCCTGATAGGCGTGGGAATCGCGGGGGGTGTCGCCCTGGGCAAAAGGCTCAAAAATTTTCGCTTGTTTCTCTTTGGCAATGCCAATCCCGGTGTCGCGAATCACTATTTTCAGGTTGCCGCGATCAGGAGCAATAGAGCGGAATTCGGCGGAAATGTCGATTTGCCCGTGTTCGGTGAATTTTACGGCGTTGCCGATCAAATTTAGCAAAATTTGGCGCAATCGCAAGCTGTCGAGCTTGAGCAACGGGAAATCCTTATCTATTTGCAAAAGCATTTTAAGCTGCTTTTGCCTGATTTTATATTGAAAAATAGCTTGAATCTCATTGAGAATTTTGGTTAAATCTGTCGATTGCGGCACTAACATCATCTGTTCGGCCTCAAGCTTGGAGAGGTCAAGCACATCGTTGATTAGTGAGAGCAAAGAGTTTCCCGCCAAATTGATCGAGCGTAAATAATCGTCATGTTCCTGCTTTGGCAGTTGCCCGTTCTCAAGCAGTTCGGAAAACCCGATCACCGCGTTCAACGGAGTACGCAACTCGTGACTCATCGTCGCAAGGAAATAGCTCTTGGCTTTGCTGGCGTTTTGCGCCTCCTTGAGTGCGATGGTCAGTTTTCTCTGGGTGGCGTTCAGCTCGGTGACATCAACCATAGTGGTCATAATGTTAATCAATTTACCGTCTACTTCGATCGGGTAAGCACTGAGTTGATAGTCGCGTCCTTTGATCGGCAATTCCACTAAATGCATTTTATGATCTTGACCAACAAGGTGAACCGGGCACCCCTGATGCCGGCACGCGTTGCCGCAAAACGTGGTCCAGCACGGTTGCCGGTACACTTGTTCTTCGGGGATTCCTGCGATTTCAAGTGCGGCGTTGTTGCAGCGGATAAGTTGCAAATCGGGGTTAAAAAGCATAATCGGAATGCGGATACTATCCATAAGCAGCAGCTTTTCATACTCGCTTCGCTCAAGTTCGTCACGGTTCTTTTGCCGCTCAAGAATCACCTCAACAATATGGGCGCAAGATTGCAACAGATCATTTTCCTGCTGGCTAAGTTCACTTTTTGGGTTACAATACGACAGCCCGATATGACCCCACAATTCGCCGTTGCGCCAAATGCCGATGGCAAAAAGCGAGCAGACGTTCTTTGTGGGCAGCAATTCAATCCAGCGGTCGCGAATCTCTCTGGCTTGCGGCGAAGTCACGTCCGGCAAACTCAGCATTTGCCGTTCACACAACAATTTGAAGAGTTCGTCTTTGGGGTCGATGGCAAATTGCGGCATGGAGTCGAATTCCCCACGGCGATCGGCAGGAGTCCACTCTTTGCACGGTAAAACGGTATTCTCCTGATAGTCGTAATGGAAGCAGTAGGCGTGATCCGCCTTTAGCCGCTCGCCGACCATGGCGAGGACAATCTGAATTGCGGAATCTTCTTTTTCGTTCAGCAACGCGCTTTCGAGGCAACTGTTTAACAGATGTTCTTGCTCGGCATGGATTTTGAGTTCATCCATCGCGTTGTGAAGTTGCTCTTGCAATTCGGTTTCAGCAGTGATGTCCACACAAATGCCGACCAGTAATCTTCTGCCGTCTTCGCGGACAAGGCGACTTTTGATGCAACGCAAAATATGGGCTTGTCCGTCAATAACCACCTTTTCGTTGGCGTCGCTGTAACCGGTCTCCATCGCCGACAGGTCGCTTTCATGGCAGGCGCGGACATTCTCCGGGTCGGGGTAAAGCTCGCTATCGACCATGCCTATCAACGCTTCGGGGGAAACCGACAAAAAATCGGTGTAAGTGCGGTTGCCCATTAAATAGCGGAAATCGTTGTCCGCGTCTTTGACGAAGAACGGACAGGGCAAATTGTCCTGAATCGCCTGAAGCAACTGGTTTACCTCTTGCAGCCGGTTGCGTTTTTCGACGACCTCGCTGATGTTAATGCCCATACCGAGCAGAAGTCTGCGACCTTGCCGATAGTCCGGCAACGGCAACTTGATCGAATGAATGCTGTGACGTACCCCGTCGGTGTCTTCGTACTCTTCAAAAAACTCCTGTTTTGTGCCGGATTCGATGACTTTAACGTCATCGGAACGATATTTTTGCGCCAAGTCATGGGGGTGAATTTCAAAGTCGGTTTTGCCCTCAAAGCGGAATCCGCCTTTAACCCCTGTTGAAGTGAGATAAAAGTCGTTGGCTAAAATATAGCGATAATCGTCATCGGCATCTTTGATCCAAATAGCTGAGGGTATGTGGTTTAACAACATACCGAGCAGATACTCCGATTGTCGCTCTTGCCCGACTGCGGAGTTGGGGTTTGTCGCGATTTTTTTATTTTTAGCGCGGCTGATTGCCCACATTAGCGCGACAATAACAGCCGGCAAAAGCGCAGAGAGGACCCAAAATATTCCGCCTATGCTCCATGCGGAATCTACTGAGGAATATACCTCGCCGATCGGTTCTGTAGCACAAAGCGAAGTTTTTCCGATAAACCAAGACCCGCCGATGGCAAGCGCAAACCCGAATTTATTCACTATTGTACTCACTGCTGTCCGATAAAAAAATCAGTATGAAAAATCATTGAAAAAGGTAAGTTGTTCCGGCAAATTCCAATCGGGTGGCTTTTTGATAGATTTTTTGTCCAGATTCAGGACTTCAAGC
>JAISIP010000046.1 GCA_031261965.1 Victivallales bacterium
GGGTATCTCTAAAAACCCCACCACGCCAGAAAGTATAAAAATGTTGTAGAAATCGTTGATATTAAGTGCTTTATGATTTACTTTTGTTGTTTTTGTGCTATATTTTATCCAAAACATATAAAATTGGAGAGAAATATGGCAAACGGACTTTTCGATCTGGAATTTCGGCAACCATCGCCTTGTCAGCCCGGCACTTATAGCGTCTACTCCATCGGCTACGATATGAAAAAGATTGATCTTGATGCTCTTGCCAAGGCATTTGACCTTGCCGTTAAAAGAGGTGAACTTTTTCTCGAAGATATCGGCTGGGCACGTAAATTCAGCATCAGATTCCTTAAAGATCACGGAGGCAACTGTAATCATATTTCAGGAATCAACGCCGCCGACAGCGCAATGCGTACGCGTATTGAAATCGCCGGACGCGAATCTTTGTTGCGACTATACCGTTTCCTCCGCAAACAACCCGGTTTTGAATCGCTGGAATTTATTCCAAAAGGAGGGGAATGCGGAGTCCGCGAAACAAGAACAGTTGTTGGTGAAGCAACAGTTACGGTTGAAGATTACGAGTCCGGGCGGATTTTTCCCGATGCAATTTGCTACAGTTTCTACCCAATCGACCTTCACGACGCCGAAGTCGGTCTTGTTTATCGTGAACTTGCCGCCGATACGGTACCCACTGTTCCGCTTGGAGCATTGATCCCCCGTGAATCACGGCGTATGCTCGTGGCCGGACGCATTATTTCCAGCGATCGGCTTGCGAATTCCGCATTGCGAATTCAGGCCACATGTATGGCGACCGGTCAGGCGGCGGGTGCGGTGGCGGCTCTCAGTGCCACGACCGACAAAACCCCACGTGATCTTGAGTTCGCGCAAATCAGACAGCTCTTGCTCAAAAACGAAGTTATTTTACCTTAGAGGTAGGGTTCTTTACTTGTCGATCATGCCGTTACTGTGGGGGGTAGTGACAGCTTAACAACAAACAAGGGTATCTCTAAAGGATACCCTTTGTTTTCTTCACGAACGTTATTTTTTGATGCGCCAAGCAAGCGCCCCGGTCGGGCAGGATTCGACACACTCGCCGCATTCAATGCAACTGTCGGGCAAACCCTTGTCGAAAGTCGTACCAACGCAGGTGGAAAATCCGCGCTTCTTAAACGAAAGCAAGGTTTGGTTGACCACCTCTTTGCATACCTTGACGCAAACTCCGCACTTGATGCATTTACCGCGATCCTGAATGATCGCCGGGTGGCGAATGTCGTAACTCACCGGCAGGCGTTTGCCCTTGATCGCATTGGCATCGCAATTGTATGCGTCACCGTATTCACGCAAGGCGCAGTCGTTTTTGGCAGTGCAGGAACACTCAATACAGCGTTCGCCCTCTCGGGTGATTTGCACGCTGCTCATAGTCTGGCAGACCTCTTCAAAAGAGTTTTTGCGCGACTCCAAATTGATAAATTTCAATTTCTCCCGCAAATCCGTTGAAACATCGTCGCGCAAAAATACCAGATCCTCTTGGGTGAGATCCTGCCATTTACCCCGGCTGACGTAGACGGCGTGATCTATAATTAAAGCTTTACCCAACAACGCGTTAGTTGCTTCAAGTGCCGCCTGTCTACCTGATGCGACCGCTTCAACCACCGTAGCCGCACCCGAAACGCAATCCCCGGCGGCGTAAAGCCTTTCGCCAAATTTACTGCTGTCTTTTATCAGCTCGATATTGCCGAAACGGTCGGTCGGAATTCCCACGGGAGAGAGCGTTCCCTGACCGATCGCCGCAATAACGGTGTCCGCCTCGGTCTCAAATTCGCTATTGGGTATCTCAATGGGTTTGCGCCGCCCGGAGGCATCGGGTTCACCCAGCTTCATGCGCCGACAAATAAGCACCAGTTTTTCACCCCGCTTTTCCAGCTTGAGCGGGGCGACTAAGAAGTGGAAGTTCACCCCCTCTTCCTTGGCTTCGGCGATTTCGATTTTTTCCGCCGGCATTTCAGCTTCGGTACGGCGGTAGAAGCAGTTTACATCGGCGCTTCCGAGCCGGACGCTGCTTCGCACGCAATCCATAGCGGTGTTGCCGCCGCCGACCACCACGACTTTGCCCGGATTCGGCGCGACATTGCCGTTGGAGGAGATTTTATACAAAAAGTCGATACCCGGAGTCGCCAACTCTTCGCCTTCACAACGCAAGCCGGAAGCTTTCCAGCAACCGATTGCAACTATGACCGCGTCGAATTTACTTTTCAACTGGTCAAGCGTAAAGTCGCGACCGAGCTTTTGGTTAAATTCAAATTTCACGCCGATTTTATCGAAGTGAGCAAGTTCACGATCAAGTGTCGCTTTGGGCAACCGATATTCGGGAATGCCGAAGCGCAACATTCCGCCCGCCTTGGGCTGGGCTTCAAAAATCGTCGGTTCAATGCCCTCAAGGCGCAAGAAGTAGGCGGCGGAGAGTCCTCCTGGACCCGCCCCGACAATCGCGACTTTTTTGCCGGAGAGCTCCGGCAGATCTTCGATATACTCGTCGTAATAGAGATCAGCGGCAAGCCGTTTGAAGTCGTTAATCGCCACCGCTTCGCCGTAAACGTTGCGCCGACAATCCTTTTCGCAGAAGCGCGGACAGACCCGACCGATCGACATCGGCAACGGAATGCGCTCTTTGATGATCTTTAAACTGTTGAGAAACTCCCCTTTGCGACCGGCGCGGACGTACTCTTCAACATTGGCATGAGCCGGACAAGCCACCGTACAGGGGGCTTCGCAGTCGCCGGCGTGCTCGGACAAAAGCAGTGACAGCGCGGTTTTGCGCATATCCAGCACTTCCGGACTGGAGGATTCTATCTCCTGACCGGGGGAGGGGAGTGTCGCGCAACTCGGCAAGTAGCGCCCGGACTTTTTGTCGCGAACCACGCAGACGAAACAGCTGGTTGTTTTGGATATACGCGCTTCCCGGCAAAGACCCGGAATTTTAATTCCGAACTCTTGCGCCGCTTCCATAATGGTTTGCCCGGCTTTCGCCGTGAGCGTTTGACCGTCAAGAATAAACTCTATACTCATAATAGCTCCCCTTTTTTGACCCGAAAGATGGTCTTTTTAGGGCAAATTTCCTTGCACGCGTTGCATTTTGTACATTTTGTATTGTCGATTGCAAAATCATCGGAAATAGCACCGATCGGGCAATTTTTAATGCAAAGTTTGCATTTAATGCACTTTGCCCGGTCAAGATACATATCTACAAAAGCGTCGCATTGCATCGCCTCACATCGGTGATCTTTGACGTGTTCTTCGTATTCATGGCGGAAGAAGCGCAAGGTTGCCAGCACCGGGTTGGGTGCGGTTTGACCCAGTCCGCAAAGCGAACCGGCGCGAATCTTCGGACCGATGTCCTCCAAGAACGCCAAATCGCTCATTTCACCCTGACCGGCAACGATGCGTTCGAGCGTTTCAAACATGCGGGTGGTCCCGACCCGGCAAAAGGTGCATTTGCCGCAACTCTCGCGGTGGGTGAAGTCGAGGAAATAACGGGCAGTCTCAACCATGCAACGGTCATTGCCGATCACGATCATGCCGCCGGAACCCATAATCGCCCCAAGTTTTTTAAGTGAATCGTAATCCACCGGAGTGTCAAAAAGCTCCACCGGGATACAACCGCCGGAGGGACCGCCGGTCTGCACCGCCTTGACCTTGTCGGGATCGGCTCCGCCGATGTCAAAGACGATTTCGCGCAAGGTCGTCCCCATCGGGACTTCGACCAGACCGGGGTTTTTAAGGTCACCAGCCAGAGCGAAAAGTTTCGTTCCTTTGCTGCCCTCGGTGCCGATTGCGGCGAACGCCTCCGCTCCCTCACGCAAAATCAACGGCACGTTGCCGAAGGTTTCGACGTTGTTGATCATCGAGGGGTGTCCCTGCCAACCTTTGTCGGTGGGGAATGGGGGGCGGAAGCGCGGCGTACCGCGTTGCCCCTCAAGCGAGGCGATCAGCGCGGTCTCTTCACCGCAGACAAACGCGCCGGCACCTTCTTTGATGATAATTTCAAGCACCCGGTCGCCGACAGTGTTAAGGCGATGAGCGTAAATCTGCTCAATTGCGATTTTTAGATGTTTGATCGCCATCGGGTATTCGGCACGGCAGTAGATAAACAGCTTGGTTGCCCCGGTGGCGTAGGCGGCAATTAACATACCCTCAAGCACCTGGTGCGGCACTGACTCCATAAGCGAGCGATCCATAAACGCGCCGGGGTCGCCCTCGTCGGCGTTGCAAATCAGGATTTTTTCTTGCGTGTCTTTTGCCGCGAGAAAGCTCCACTTTGTCCCGGTCGGAAACCCGCCGCCGCCGCGACCGCGCAAGCCGGAGAGTTTGACCTCGTTGACCACTTCCGCCGGAGTCATCGACAACGCGCGTTTAAGCCCGGCATAGCCGCCATTTTCAACGTACTCGTCAAAGTTCGTCGGGTCGATTTTTCCTGCCAACGCCAAAACTTTGATCAGCTCTTTGGATTTTCGTTTGGGGGGAATTTCAAAACGATCTTTTTCGCCGAGAGCAAGGATATTGTCAATATCGCGGTCGTCGGCTTTGACGTTGCGATAAAAGACCGATTCTCCATTATCAAGCACCGCTTCAACCAGCGGCTCGGCATAACAGTGACCGAGGCAACCGGTCTCCTCCACGGTAAACGGCAAAGCGCGATTGCGCAAAAGCTCAAGCACCGCGTCCGCTCCCGCCGCCACCCCGCAACTGGCGACGCCGACCCGAATTTTTTTGATCGCTATCTTACTCATTTGTTTTCGTATTCTTTTAGAATTTTGACTACGCTTTTGCGGTCGAGTGTGCCGTAAACCCGACCGTTTACGCTCATGACCGGGGCGAGACTGCAACAGCCGAGACAAGCGACCGTTTCCAGTGAGAAGAGTCCTGATTTATCGGTTTCACCGGGGTGAATGCCCAATT
The DNA here is from genome assembly GCA_031261965.1 of Victivallales bacterium. Lineage (GTDB taxonomy): Bacteria > Verrucomicrobiota > Lentisphaeria > Victivallales > Victivallaceae > Victivallis. The sequence goes on from JAISIP010000046.1 coordinate 4,942, forward strand.
CAAAAGTCAACCACTCCGATACCTGAGTCGAGCCTTTGATATGACAGGCGGTCCCGTCGCAAATAGCGATTTGGTGTTTGCCCGGCTTCACGCGCTTAAATTGGGCGTAAAAACTTAACACCCCCTCGACTTCCACTACCGGGACGGAAAAATAGTCCGCCACTGCGGAGATACTTTCGTCGGAGACGTAACCTTCGACCCCCTGAATCGCCTGCAACCCTTTGATGAGATTGGAGGTTTCGGGGTCGATCTTTTTGAGAAACTCATATTTTCGATTCATAATTTTTTTGAAACTCCGGCTTTTTTTGCACCGACAGCACTCCTTCGCGACCGGGGAATTCGGCAAGCTCCATTTCGCCTTCCGGCGCGGAATCTTTGACCCGGTTGAACAGTTCTATCAGCGGAATGAACTCGTACCCAAGCGATTTTACCCGTGACAAATAATCATCGAACATCTCGGAACACTTGCCCCCCTCGGCTTCAGCGTGGATAGTCAACACGTTGACCCGTTCTTCGGAGAGCAAATTGATTTGACAGTCGTTGTAGTTTGCGTCGGTCACGCCGTCGCGACCAAGTATCTCATCATAGGTTGGCAACGTTACCGGGATTTGAAGCTGGCTTAACTTTTTACCTTCCACTACCGGGTAAAAAGGGTGTGTTCCCCGGCAATCGCTGTTGTAGTCAAACGGAAACATCGCTTTAACTTTCAACAGTTGCGCATTGGCACGCCAACCCGGAGCGGCACTGGTCTTGATGTTTTTACCAATCAAGCAGTCGAGAAAATCCAGACCGGTTTGGAGTTCATGCTCCATTTCGGCGGCACTCATGCTCATAAGTTTCGCCTGGGCTTTGTGGTGATCCCAGGCGTGAAAACCGATTTCGTGACCGGCTTGCATGGTATCGCGAATTATTCCCGCAAAGTGTTTGCCGATTTTCGGGCCCGGCCACGCCGTACCCATTAGGATGATTTCCGATCCGTACAGCCCCGCGGCGTTGGTACGCAACATTTTCCACAGAAAGGACGGTTTGAGCAACCGCCACAGATGGCGACCCATATTGTCCGGGCCGACCGAAAAATAGAACGTGCCAAGCACATTGTGCTTTTTTAAGATTTCGCAGAGACGCGGCACGCCGCGACCGGTGCCGCGATAAGTGTCCACATCAATGCGAAGCGCGATAGTTTTCATGGGTGTTCAGTCGAGATTGAATTCGCCGGACTTGATCGCTTCGGACAGGAAGAAATCAAGTGTAGTTTCAATCGACTCGTCCAATTGGATTTTGGGTTCCCAATCCAACAGTTTCTTGGCGTTCTTGATCGACGGCACACGATGTTGCACATCTTGATAACCTTTGCCGTAAAATGCGCCGGACTCAACGACCAAGTAACCCGCGAACGGCGGGAATTTCGCCCGCAACGGGTGTTTGTCGAATTTATCAACCAACATTTCCGCCATGGCTTTGATGCTCGCCTCGTTGTCGGGGTTTCCGATGTTGATGATCGCGCCGTCACATTTGCCGTCTTTGTTTTCGATAATGCGGAAGAGTGCTTCGATTCCTTCGGAAATATCCACAAAGCAACGTTTCTGCTCCCCGCCGTCGATCAGCTGGATCGGAGAACCTTGCACCAGATTTAAAATCAACTGGGTTATGGCGCGGGAAGAACCGATACGGGCACTGGTCAGACTGTCGAGCCGCGGTCCGATCCAGTTAAACGGGCGGAACAGCGTAAAGTTCAACATATTCTTTGCACCGTATGCCCAGATAACCCGGTCGAGCAACTGTTTGCTGGTCGAATAGATCCAGCGTTGCATACGAATCGGGCCGGTGATCAACTTGGAGTTGTCCTCGTCGAATTGCGGGTCTTGACACATGCCGTAGACTTCGCTGGTGGACGGGAAGATAATTCGTTTATTGTATTTTACGCAGTAACGGACAATGCGCAAATTCTCTTCAAAGTCGAGTTCAAAAACCCGCAACGGGTTGCGAGTGTATTCAATCGGAGTGGCGATCGCCACCAACGGCAGAATAATATCGCATTTGCGGATGTGGTATTCGATCCATTCCCGGTGAATTGAGATGTCGCCTTCGCGATAGTTGAAGCCTTCGCGTCCCATAAGGTGATCGATGTAGTTGCTGCGCAAATCCAGACCGTACACCTCGTATTTGCCGGAGTCGAGCAACCGCTCCGAGAGGTGACTGCCGATAAAGCCGTTCACCCCGAGAATCAGCACGGATTTTTTACGACCTTGCTCACGCAATTTTTTTGGATTTGCGCCAAAAACCATGTTTGACACAATGCGGGCATCGGAGGCGAGTTGGTCGCCGGTCATAAAAACTCCGCCGTCAAGTTGGGCGGTTTTGATCTTTAGCGCGTTCTCGCCGCAGGCGATGGTAAAAGGCGAGGTTTCAAGCACGGTTCCCGGCGCGGCTTTGCGGTTGTCTTTGACCACATCCACATCCGCCGACCAGAAGAAACATTTACGATCGCCGATAAAGCTGAAAGCACCTGGATAGGGCTTGGTGACTGCTCTGATCAGATTGCGGATTTCGCACGCCGATTTTGTCCAGTTAATTTCGCCGTCGGCGGGTTTGCGACCGCCGAATTTGGTGGCTTTTGAGTTATCTTGCGCGGTACGCGATGCCGTCCCGGCGGCGATTTTCGGCAGCTCTCGATTGAGCATGGCTTTGGCGGCTTCGGTCGCCTTGTCAAAGACGGTCTTGGCGGTATCGTCGTCGGTTATCGCGATCTTCTCCTGAGAAATTATATCGCCGGCATCGGCGTTTTTGCTCATATAGTGCAACGTGACCCCGGTTTCAGTTTCGCCGTTGATGATAGCCCAGTTAATCGGCACGCGACCGCGATATTTCGGCAGCAACGAACCATGCAAGTTAATCGCGCCTTTGGTCGGAATCGCGAGAATTTCCTCGCTGAGCATATCGCGATAGTAAAAAGAGAAGATATAATCCGGCTTCATGGCGCGAATGCGGTTGATCCAGACCGGGTGGTTCACACTTTCGGGAGCGAAAACCGGGATTCCCAATTCCCCTGCGAGTTCTGCTACCGAGCCGAACCAGATATTTTCGTTCGGGTTGTCCTGATGAGTGAACACCGCGCTGATTTCAAACCCGTTTTTGCGCAGCGCTTCGATTCCGGCGCAACCGATATTATGGTAGGCAAGCACAACACACTTCATACGATACGATCCCCCTTATAAGGTTACGGCTACCTCTGAAAAATGGAAACTTGGCTGAAAATTGACATTCGCGTTTGTATGTGTGACCTTGCGCGTATCCGGTTAACTCATTTGTTAGCCAGATACTTGCAAAATCGCACCTCCAAATTGCGAATCTACTAATTTTCAACTCAAAGCCAATTTTTAGAGATACCCCTATGACACAAAACAGCACCGATAATATAAACCCATCTTTTGGGATTTTCCACACGATAGTTGCAAAAATCCCGGGATTTTGCAAAAGGGTACCTCTAAAAACTGGAAATTTGGTTGCAAATTGCAGCTCATATTCGTATGCACGACCTTGCGCATGTCTGGTTAACTCTATGTTAGCCAGACACTTGCAAAATCGTACCTCCAAATCATGAATCTGCTAATTTTCAAATGCAACCCCGTTTTTAGAGATACCCAAAAGGTTATTTGCGCGAATCGTTTTCTTTTAAGATTTTTTCTAAATTATCCCGGTCGATATTACCGCCGGAGATCAGGCAGACGATCTTTTTGCCGGTTGCCGGAATCTTGCCGTTGACGACGGCGGCGACAGAGAGTGCGCCGGCTCCTTCGGCAGTGACTCCGCATTCACGAAACAAGCGGGCAATGGCATTGGCGATTTGCGTTTCGTTGACCGTGACGATCTGATCGACATATTTTTGGCATAGATCAAAGGTGATTGTTCCGGGACGCTTTACCGCCGTACCGTCGGCGAGAGTGGAAACCCGGTCGAGAGTGACTGGTTTTCCTGCATTTCGCGAATCGAACATTGCGGCGGCTTGCTCTGCTTGAACTCCGTAAATCAAACATGACGGTTTTAGGGTTTTAACCACAAAAGCGATGCCGGAGATCAGCCCGCCGCCACCGATTGGAACAACGATAATATCGGCGTCGGGCAATTGATTTATGATCTCCCAGCCGACCGTTCCCTGACCGGCGATGATATTGTAATTGTCAAACGGCGGTACATAAATCGCATCGGTGTTTTTTTGAAATTCCAAGGCGGCGGTCAAGGCATCGTCGAAAGTTCCTTTTACCAACCTCACATCGGCGTTCCGATACGCTCTGACTGCTTCGATTTTGGTCAAGGGGGTGGACGATGGCAGAAAAATAGTGGCTTTGACGTTAAATTGATCGGCGGCGAATCCCACGCCTTGCGCGTGGTTGCCCGAAGAACAGGTAACAACCCCGCGTTTTTTTTGCTCGTCGGTGAGCTTGCTCATCAGATAATATGCGCCGCGCAATTTAAATGCTTTGGTTCGCTGCTGGGTTTCCAGTTTCAGAAAAATTTGGTTGCGGTCCGACAGAGTAGGTGCTTCTGCCAGATCGGATACTTTTGCCGTGTTTTTCAGCACTTGAACCGCGTCGAAAACCATGGACATGCTTAAGGGTATCTCTAAAAACTGGCTTGAGTTACAAAATTGGCAGAATTGCAATTTGGAGGCGCGATTTTGCAAGCATCTGACTAACAAGGAGTTAACCAGATGCGTGCAAGGTCGTGCATACGAATGCGAGATGCAATTTTTAGCCAAGTTTCCAGTTTTTAGAGATACCCTTAATTCCGATTCGGTTTGACCGCATGCGGGATTATCGGTTCGACAGCCACTGAAAACGAGCGTTAACAGCACCAAAGCGAAAAAGTTTAAAAAACGCATTTTTAGAGATACCCTTTAGTTCAATTCACGGTTTGCCGCCGCCGAAAGCCGTTCGACCCAGAGTTTGACATCGGCGCTTCGTTCGGCTTCCACCAAAATTCGGATTTTATTTTCCGTCCCGGAGTAGCGCACGACAGTCCTCCCGGATTCGCCGAGGGCTTTTTGACACTCCGAGATCTCCTTGGACAACAGCGATAATTCCGCGATCGGAATTTTGCGTGCCACGGCGAAAGAACGCAATTCTTGAGGAAAAACCGTCATGAAATCGGCTAATTCGGCGAGCGATTTACCGCTCTTGCGCATATGTTTGAGCACATGCAAAGCCGAGATAATCCCGTCGCCGGTGGTGGCGTAATCCATAAAGATAATATGCCCGGACTGTTCACCGCCGAGATTGAAGTTGCCCGAACGCATACGTTCAATTACGTAACGGTCGCCCACATCGGTAAACTCCACTTTAATGCCGGCTTGTTTCATGGCGCGATTTAGTCCGAGATTGCTCATGCCGGTCACCACCACCGTGTCGGAAGAGAGTTTTCGCTCCTTTTGAAAGGCGAGTGCCAACATGCCGATAATGCGGTCGCCGTTGACTTCTTCGCCGTTCGCGTCGCAAAAGATCACCCGGTCGGCATCGCCGTCAAGCGCGATTCCCGCATCGGCACCGTGTTCGCGAACCAGTTTTCCCATATTTTCCGGGTGCAGGGCTCCGCAGTTGGCGTTGATGTTCAGCCCGTCCGGCTTTACCGCCGTTTCGATGACTTCTGCACCGAGTTCGCGAAAGATCAACGGCGCGATGGAATACGCCGCGCCGTTGGCGCAATCAAGTACCAGTTTCAGCCCGCGCAAGCTCAAATTTTGAATCGACCCTTTGGTGTATTCGATATAACGGCCGCGGGCGTCTTCGATTCTGTACGCTTTGCCGATCTTCTCGGCCTCAACCCCGTCGGAGTCAAGCGTGCCGCCCAAAATTTCTTTTTCGATCGCCATTTCGACCGAATCGGGAAGCTTAAAGCCGTCTTCGGCGAAAATCTTGATTCCGTTGTCGCAGGCGGGGTTGTGGCTTGCCGTGATCATAATTCCGCACACCGCCCCCATGGACTTGGTCAGGTGAGCGACCGCCGGAGTCGGCATCGGACCAACCGCCAAAACATCCATGCCCATACCCAACAATCCGCTGGTGATGGCGTTTTCGAGCATGTAACCTGAAATACGGGTATCTTTGCCCAGCACCACGCGTTTATGTCCCGACGCGCCGCCGAGGACTTTTGCGGTGGCTTTGCCGACCAGCAATGCCAATTCCGGGGTTATCGGGTAGCTATTGGCTCGACCGCGGATTCCGTCCGTTCCGAATAATTTTTTCATATGGGTTCCTTATTTCATTGCAATATTGACGGCAAAAGAACGCAAAGCCAACTCTTCGGTGACGTTAAACCGAAGTGTGAATAAGAGTTCTTCCGCCTCCTTCAGTACCATTTCGCCCAATTCCGGCGTGAGTTGCTTTGGCGTACCGCCCGGAAACAACTCCGGGTTCGGCAATTTTTCAAAAGGCACGCCGTCGGCGAGCAAAAACAGCTCAGAAGCAAAAGTGTGAATCGCACTTAAAAAAAGTCCGCGTTCCTTTTGATATGCCCCGTAACCGGCATCGAGTGCTTGCGCTTCGAGGCGTTTGGTATAAGATGAATCGCCGATTTTCAGCGCGGCGTTGAGGCGATCTTCCCATTCGGCGGTGTTTTTTTCGGTAGCGTCGGCATTGAGATCGGTGGCGGCTTTGCAGATTGCCGAGGCCTGCTCTTCCGCCAATGCCAGATCACCGCGTGCTTCGGATATAAGCGTATTTAGAGCTTTAATTAGCTCATCGGCACCGGGAAAGTTGTATTGACATTGATTGGTCAACAGCGGCAGAAGTTGGCAGCGCGATTTGGTGGTCGGCAACAACGCACCGGGGTTTCCGGTGGCGAGAATCAGGAGTGTCTCCGGCGGCGGTTCTTCGAGGGTCTTTAACAGCGCGTTTTGCGATTCTTCGTTCATGCGGTCCGCGTCGAAGATGACACCGACTTTGCGTTGCCCGCCTGAGATCCCGGTGAGATGAAATTGTTTCTCAAAAAAGAGCAAAGTGTTCGGCTCGGGGTTGTCGCGGTCGCCGACCCGGATCATGAACTTTTTTCCGACCGGGGTCAAGGTGTAAAACTCCGGGTAGCTTCGATTTTCGATTTGACGACAGACCCGGCAAACACCGCACGTGCGACCGGCTTTGCTCTCGGGACACGATGCGATTTGCGCTAAAATTGTGGCGAATTCTTGTCTTGCTCGTTCGGAGTCGGCGTGCAACAAAAATGCGTGCGAAAGTCTCCCGTTGCGGGCGGCGTTCTCCAAGTGTCGAAGCATAATCGGATAGCGTTTGAGATAATTATCGTACAAGTTTGTCGGCAATTGCTCGAATCTCCTGATAAATCGTGTCGGGGTCGCGGTCGGCGTTAATGAGGCGCATTCGGGACGGTTCACGCTCGGCAATCGCCAAAAACGCATTGCGTACGCGCAAGTGAAAATTCAGCTGCTCTTCTTCAAAACGATCGTGTTCGCCTTTGGTTTCTTTTCGCTCATTTGCACGGGCAAAACCGATATTTGGCGGTAGATCAAGCAAAAATGTGAGGTCAGGCACGCATTGAGCCATGGCAAGACGGTTTAAAAATGCGATAGAATCCGGGTCAATGCCGCGGGCACCGCCCTGATAAGCGGTGGTGGAATCGGCGAAACGGTCGCAAATAACGACCTTGCCGGATTGGAGTGCCGGGAGAATCTTCTCTTGCACGTGCTGGACGCGTGCCGCTTCGATAAGCAACAACTCGGTGTCGGCGTGCATTACCTCTTCACCCTCGAAATTCTTTACGAGTTTGCGCAACAACTCCGCCAACGGCGTACCGCCCGGTTCACGGGTGAGCAAGACCTCCCGCCCTTTGGCGGTGAGGAATTCGGCGAGTTTCCGCGCCTGGGTGCTTTTGCCGGATCCCTCCGGACCCTCAAAGGTGATAAAAAAACCTTTATATCGTTGTTTTGCGGTGTTGTTTTCCATAATTGCAGTTTTCCTTGCGAAAAAGAAGATAGCTCCATTTGCTTGAAAGTTCAACTGATGTTATATTTTAGAATACGATTTTTCAACAATAATTTTGGAAAAAATATCATGGCACAAGAATTGACCCGCGACAGCTACCTTTCTAAACACGTCGGAAATTTTCCCGAAGAAATGACCATCGGCACTCGGCGTTATGTTAAAGTTGACGATCTCCGCTACGGAACCAACCCTCACCAGTCCGCCTGTTACTACAAGCCGAGCGACGAGATTTGCACGCTTGGCGATATGAAGATTTTGAAGAACGGCAAGAGCGGATTGTCGCAAACCAATCTTGAGGATATTTCATACGCGCTGAACATTGTTAAATTTTTCGATCGTACCGCCTGTGCGGTGATGAAACATGTCAATCCCTCCGGCGCGGCGGTCGGTTTGCCGGGCGAGAGCATGAAATCGGTCTACCTCAAGGCGCGTGATGCCGATGCCAGGGCGGCGTTCGGCAGCGTGATCGCTTTTAACGCCGAGCTTGACCTTGAAACGGCGCGGGAGATTATGGAGACTTTTGTCGAATGCGTGGTTGCCCCGGCTTTTGCCCCCGGCGTGCTTGAGGTGTTCAACGACGGTGAAACTTATAAGCTCAACAAACATATCCGGGTTATTTGTTGCGGCAAGATCGCGTCTTTGCCCCGTTTCGTCGGTGAGGGAAAGCCGGAACATAACACGATAAAGGTTTTGGCAGACGGCTCGCTGGTAGTGGCACAACCGTTGTTGACGGCTTTGCGCGGAGTCAATGATCTTGTTCCCGCCGAGGCGGAGAATAAACGTTGCGGACTCCAAAAATCGACGATTGCAGCGACGGAGCAGCAGAAACTCGACTTGATTGCGGCATGGTACATCAATTTGAACGTTCGCTCCAATGGCGTGGTGATCATGAAAAACGGTCAAACCCTCTCGGTCGGCACCGGTGAACAGGATCGGGTCGGCGCGATAGAACAGGCGATCGCGAAGTTCGCGCAAAAATATTCCGGGAGCGGAACTCTTCAGGATTCGGTTATGTCCAGCGACGGATTCTTCCCATTTGAAGACGGGGTTGAAACCGCGGCAAAAGCGGGGGTGACGGCGATTATCGCACCGTCCGGCTCATTGCGCGACGCGGACGTAATCAAGCGGGCCAATGAACTCGGAGTTGCGCTGTTCCACGCTCCGGAGCGGATTTTTTCACACCATTAGAGCCGCAAAACCGTGAAATTCAAAATTCGGAATGCGGAATGCGGAATGCGGGATTTTTGAGTGGGTAGTGATTAGTGGGTAGTGGTCGATGTAGGGGCGACCATTGCGGTCGCCCGTTTCCGTATAATAACCGCGAAAAGCGCGAAAAGAATTTCTCTATAATTTACTCGGCAAAAAAATATTGTATTTTTCTTAAAACGGGCTTGCATTCTTCAAAATAGGGATTACCTTACTTTTAGAGTTCGTTTCTTTAAACAACATTTAGGAGGAGAAAAATCATGTTT
>JAISIP010000050.1 GCA_031261965.1 Victivallales bacterium
CTTGAGAACGCTTTTTTACGTAGCGCTGCTACGCTTTAAGCACTTCAAAACGAACAAAATCACTCAAATCGCCGATAAAAATCATATTGAAAGGTATTTTTTTTAATCAGCTCTCAACACATATTATAAGGTAAAAATCGATGAAAATTTGGAAATGTACTGCGATAACCTTGGGGGCCTTGGGTCTTTTTTACATCGCCGGGTGCAAAAGTTGTGATGCTCCGCAATCCAAGGAATCCGCGCAATATTGCAAAATCGCCGAGCAACTGGATTCGGGCGGCAGTTTTTATTCGATAATCAATCCGACTCATGCTTTAGATGGCGTCAATCAAATCGCCATGCAGCTGTTCGACAATGCGGTTATCATGCGCAATCCGCCGGAAAATCTCAATAGCATTCTCCAAAAATCATTGTATGCTATGTTGATTTACCGTCTCTCGGGGTTGGAGGATGTGCAAGGTTTCGGGGCAAGTTCGATTCAAATTTCCAAGGACAACGAGGCATCGCTCTTTCGCAATCGTACATATCTGGCGGTCAAACCCGACAGCAACGGGTTTGCTTGGAGTTTTTGGGCGACTCAAAATCGCGATCTGACTAAATCCTGGGAGGAACTCCCGGCGGAGGTCAGTGCGGCGTGTGAGCTGGACATCCGTCCCGAGAAAGTCTATCAAATTCTCGCCGAAAATCAAAAGCTTGCGCCATTCCTGAAAGACCGTCGCATTGAGGCGTTGCTGGGTGAAAGTCCGGAGCAATTTCTCTCCGGAATCGCCGGAACGGTGCGTTTTGCGACGCTTCGGGCGATTGCCTCCGATGAGACGATTTTTGGCAATCATTACGTTTTTTCGTTGCCTGACCAAGAGCAGAAATTATTTAATGTTGTCCGCAAATTTGCCGTCTTGCTTCCCGGAACCCAGGTGGCAAAAGACCACGTCAAACTCGGTCAGGTTCTCGGCAAAAAAGCACCTGCGGCAACGCCGATTATCCGCTCAAAGGATCAGCGTATTATCGTCTACAGCAGTGCGGCGTCGGAGCAGGCGTTCACATCGCCGCAACGGCGTTTAATCGACGACGAGAAGTTTGGTCGCCTTTCGGTCGGGATTCCTGCTGCCGGGATCGGTTTTGCCTACAATACGGAGAGTTACTCCGATGCGTTCAACTGGTGGCTAAGAGAGTTGCAGATCAACAGCACGTTGAATCCGAATCTCTGGAGGGTCAGGCAGTTCACGGATCTAAGTCGCGAAAAAGACGGGTTTGTCACGACCGGCAACAGTAGTCTGGACTACAGTCAAAGCATTTTGGTCAACAACATAGTTTTGCCGTTGTCGATCGGCATTCCGTTCGTTCGCGACTATTGGCGAAAAAGGATCAAAACCCAGGCGTTGGAAGAAGAGAGAAAACGCCCGGATATGACCGGCGAGTGCCAAATTACCCTGGAACTCTTTAAAGACGCACTTGCCCGCTATGCGACGAGTCACAACGGGGAGTTCCCCGGTCAGGAAAATATCGGGGGAATCCGCGAATTGCTCCAAGGGAAACTTTTGCCGTTACCCGCGACGGTGTGTCCGGGGGCGAGGGGAGTTTCTCCGGCGGAGTCGATTCGCGAGTTTGGAGCCTCGCACTGCTCCTACGTCTATTTCGCCGGGTTTGACACCAAGTCCAACCCCAAGCTCCCGTTGGTGATCGATTGGCCGCTCAATCACTCCGGCGCGGTCAATGTGCTGCTGGTGGACGGAACGATTCAAAAAGTTGAACTTTCCGCCATTGATTGCAAACGTATTGTCAGTAAGCTGCAAACGATTTATCAATATAATGAAACCGATTTCCGTAATTTGATTCGTCAGGCGGATAAGCTCGACAAGAAGTTCGGGCTGGATAAGTGAAGGCAAATATAGAGCGATGAAGAAAATCAGTGATGACATTGCCTACGCGCTGGACAAATGCGCCGAGGCTCTTTCGATTAACGAACTATCGCGGGTGACGGGAGTACGCATTGAGCTGTTGCGCCGGTTTATCACGCGGAAAACACGCAGTGTTCGGGGTGAAACCTGGGATAAGATTTATCCGGTTTTGCGACCGTATCTTGCCGGGTCGGAACCGACTCAGGCGAAAATTCCGGTGAGGATTGGTCGCGCCTACCGCCGCCATTCGGAGCTAATTGAGATGTTCAGCGATCAAAAAATTTTGCTTGATGCTTTCGATATGCTTGATGATGAGCAGAAAAATGCGTTCTTAACGGAACTTGCCGAAAAAGCTGAAAACGGCCGACCGACCGTGAGTTCGGCACTCACGCCTGCGGAGAATCAGTTAATGGGGGGATTTTTGGCACTTGACGACGAGGCACGTTCGGCGTTGCTTGCCAGGATTCTTGAGGTGGCTACCGCCGAAGTGCGTAATCGCCGAACCCAACTGTTCTGAGAATTCTTCATGACAATCGGGTATTGCCGATGGTCATAGCCTTGATTTTTTGTGTTGAGGCGATTATATTCCCAAAGTTATGGAATACTATAAACTTGAACTTTATATCCCGGTGGAATACGCCGAAAAAATGAAAAAAGCTCTCGCCGCCGTAGGCGCGGGGCAACTCGGCAATTATGACTCTTGCATTTGGGAGTGCGCCGGAGTCGGTCAGTTTCGCCCGCTCCCCGGCAGTGAGCCGTTTCTCGGAAAAGCGGGAAAAATAGAGCAAGTTCAGGAAAACAAACTTGAGATGATCGTCAGGGGCGATCGCCTTGACGCTGTGATTTCCTCCATCAGATCGACTCACCCCTACGAGACTCCGGCGTTTCAATTTTGGCCGGTTCAGCTGGAGAAGCCATGAATTTGTTTATCATGAATTTATTTTCCCGCCCGCAACTTTTTTTTACCTGGATGCTTATCGTGGTTTTTTCCATCTGCTGCCACGAATATATGCACGCTTATGTAGCGATGAAAGAGGGCGATGTTACGGCGGCGGATGCCGGACATTTGACACTGAATCCGTTTCGGCAAATGGGATGGTTTTCGCTGGTCATGCTGGCGTTTGTCGGCATCGCCTGGGGGGCGGTGCCGGTACGACCGCAGCAAATGCGCCATCGGCACAGCGATGCGCTGGTGTCGTTCGCGGGGCCGGCGACCAATTTAGGGTTGTTTGTGCTGTTTGGGGTACTTGCCTTTTGGACTAAAGAATATCATATCGGCAGTGATTTTTCGCAAAGAATGCTGTTGCTCGGCAGTTTGCTCAATATCGTGCTGTTTATGTTAAATATGCTGCCGATTCCCGGATTGGATGGCTGGAGCATTTTGCGCAGTTTCTTCTCGCGCATCGGAAACCTCAATTCCGAATTGATGAACGGGATATTTTTTGTGCTGTTTTTTCTGATTTTCTTTGCGTCGGATTTGCTTTGGACGATCGGTAAAAAGATGACCGACTGGTTGCTTTATTGGATTTCCTATATTCTGTAGACAGGAGAGTGCCGAGATGGATGCACCGCAAATTTGGAGCGTATCTGACGTTAATCACGCTGTCCGCGAGATCGTCGAAGGTGCGTTGTTGCCGTTTTGGATTGCCGGGGAGGTGGGGTCGCTGACTTTGCACCGCTCCGGACACGCCTATTTTACCTTAAAGGACGCCAAGTCCCAACTCAAGGCGGTCTACTTTGGCGGCGGGACGACATGTTCCAGGCTCGGAGTCGTCAACGGCTCCAAAATCGAAGCGTTCGGTAATCTTTCGGTATATGAAGTGCGGGGCGAATATCAGTTTGCCATAAAGCAATTGCGTCTCGCCGGAGTGGGCGATTTGCAACGCCGATTTGAGGAGCTTAAGCGCAAACTTTCAGCCGAGGGGTTGTTCGACCAGGATCGCAAAAAAACGATTCCGAAATTGCCGGAGAAAATAGGGGTGGTCACCAGCCCGACCGGGGCGGCGATTCGCGATTTTTTGCAGATTATCAACCGCCGTTTTCCCAATGTGAATATTCGCATTTATCCGTGTGCGGTACAAGGGGATACTGCCGCCGGACAGGTTGCCCGGGGGGTGGAGTTCTTTAACCGCACCGGCGGGGCGGATGTGATTGTCGTTACCCGTGGCGGGGGCAGTATGGAGGATCTTTGGCCGTTCAACGAGGAGATTCTCGCCCGCGC
>JAISIP010000057.1 GCA_031261965.1 Victivallales bacterium
AAAATTGCATATCGCATTCGTTTGCGCGACCTTGCGCGTAACTGGTTAACTTTTTGTTAGCCAGTAACTTGCAAAATCTCACCTCCAAATTGCGAATCTGCTAATTTTTAACGCAACCCAGTTTTTAGAGATACCCTCAAAACAGTTTGATGGTTTATAATTAAACCAAAAAAAACATACTGTTATGAATTTTTTTCATAACTTGTCTTGACATTAGACATTTTTAGGATATATTTCATCAAAAGGTACAAAATTCCAGTTGAATTAACTATTAAGTAAAGTTTATGCCCGAAGCAAAGTTTGCCCAAGAACTCGAAAAACTTTATCACCGATTGCACAGTATCAAATGCGAAGCCATAGATATTTACTGGAGCAAATTGGAGGAGCCACATCCGTTTGAGAGCATCAGCCGGATGCAGATTTTGTTGCTGTTGCGCATCGCGGAAGTTGTACCCTGCCCACTCCGGCAAATTACTGATCGCACGGGATTGACCAAAGGGGCGGTCTCAATTGCCACTCGAAAGTTGCAGGAGAGGCGACTATTGATTATGTCCACCGGCGATGAAGATCGCCGCAAACGCATTATCGATCTAACCACCCACGCCAGAAAACATGTGGAAAATATCGATCAACTGTTTGATTCGCTCTGGCAAAAACGGTTGCAACAATATAACGATGACGACTTCGACGGATTTTGTCATAAACTTCGGCATATCAATCGGGTTTTATCCGACGAAGATGCCAATTGTCTGGTCGAATAATTTTAACTGCCTCAATCCGGGTTTCAGAGGCAGCTTTTAGCTCTCCGGGCAAAAAATGTGTTATGCGGTTGTTATACGGAAACGGGCGACCGAGGCGGTTGCCCCTACACGAGTTGTTTGCTAACCACGCTCTGCGGTTATTTCACCCGGCTCAAAGAGTCGCATTCCGCATTCCGAATTCAGCATTCCGCATTTAGAGCTTATCAACTAATAAACGAAAACGCTCTGACTTGCCCCGATTAGCCATTCACTTGTCGAAAAAAATCGTAGATATTTCTTCTAATATCCCCGATCTTTTTCAACTGCGCGACTGGTTCCCGGTGCTTCGTCATAACATTTCCATTATTAGTTGATAAGCTCTGATTCGTCCGGTGTACGAATCAGCGTTACAGCAAACTCGCGGCAAGTGCCGAAAGTTCACTGCGTTCGCTGCGGGACAACGTGATGTGTCCAAAGAGCGATTGCCCTTTCATGCGTTCAACAGTGTAGCTCAACCCGTTGCTCGACGCATCCAAATATGGGTTATCGATCTGGTGCGGATCACCGGTCAAAACCATTTTGGTATCTTCGCCGGAGCGGCTGATAATAGTTTTAACTTCGTGCGGGGTAAGATTTTGCGCTTCATCTACAATCACAAATTGACGGGGGATACTCCGCCCTCTAATATAGGTAAGGGCTTCAAGCTCCAGCTTGCCGCTGTTCAAAAGCCCTTCCAGTGAATAGTGCGACGAACTTTTCGCCTTTCGCTCGGACTCACTGCCTAACAAGAACTCAAGGTTATCAAAAATCGGCTGCATCCAGCTTGCCAATTTCGCACTCTTGTCACCGGGCAAAAAGCCAATGTCGTTGCCCAAAGGGATAATCGGGCGGGAGACCAAAATCCGATCGTAACTGTTTTCGTTGAGGACTAATTGCATTGCGGCGGCTAACGCCAATAGCGTCTTACCGGTTCCGGCTCCACCGACTAAAGTGACTAAGCGAATATCCGGGTTAAGCAACAAATCCAGTGCCATGCGCTGCTCTTTGTTACGCGGAGCCACATTCCAAACCCGATTGGTTCGCGCCGTATCGATCACACGCAAAATATTGTCGGAATCCAACCGTGCCAACGCGCTTTGCTTGGACCCGCCACTGGAGGTGTACACCATATATTCATTGGCATAGAGCGAACGCGACCCGTTGGGGATGCCGTGCCCTTTATAGAGTGCGTCAAGCTCGGCAGCGGTAAGCGTCCCTTCCTGAAAGCCGGTGTAAAGGGCGCGTTCATCGACTTTACCGCGTTCAAAGTCCATAACCTTCAGCCCGATCGCGTCGGCTTTCAATCGCAAGTTTATGTCTTTGCTGATAAAGACCACCTGCCTGCCTTTTTCCCGTAACCCAAACGCGACTTTCAAAATTCGATTATCCGGGGTGTCACCGCCAAAATCAAGGCGGAACACGTCACGAATTTTTGAATCCATCTCCCCATTGCCGAGTTCGGCGGCGGAAAGCACAAAAAGTTTACCCGTTGCAGTCGGAGAAATCGTCGAAAGCGAGACTCCCTGACGCAACTGGCCGGGCTTGTTCGACGATTGCCGCAACTTGTCAAGACGACGGATCACCTGCCGGGCGTTGCGCCCAAGTTCATCCGAATTCTTTTTGAATTTATCCAACTCCTCAATCGCCGCCATCGGAATCACGACGTCGTTGTCCTGAAAACTTTCGATACTTTGTGCGTTGTGCAACAAAACGTTGGTGTCCAACACAAATGCTTTTACCGCCATATTATCTCCTCATATGATCTTCAATTCAAATCAAGTTTAATAGCTGGGAACCGGTTCCTGGTCAAACTGCTGCATGGCGCGTTCGCCTGCTTCGCTGCGGGTGCGAACCCCGGTTCCCGAAGCTTGCATTACGCGTTTGGTAAAAATACCGAGCAAAACCGACCGTTCCGACAAAAACGTCTGTGCATTGATCACCCGTGCGCCATTCTTTGAACGAATTTCGCTGGTCAGCAAATGTATCGCGCTTTCCACATCGGTATTGTCCTGAAACAGTGCCACTTTTCCCGAACCGGAAGCACTGCCGCCGATGATCGGCAACCCCCAAAAGGTAAAACAGGGAATCTCGACGAAAGTATGGCAGACCGCTTTATCCTCGCGGTCGGAAAGACCCATGCCATTAAACTTTTGGGTTGACTCCACCGACGTACAACCGCTTAAAATCAGTAGAACGGTCGCGCCACACAAACATTGCATCAATTGTTTTTTCATTCTGTACGATTCCTTCTATTTGTTGTATTTCAAAGCTTTTGCGCCGATGTCACGGCGACAGAAACCCCCTTCAAACGAAATTTTATCAACCGCCTCATACGCTTTGGCAATCGCTTCGGCGATGTTTTTTCCCCGGGCGGAAACGCCCAAGACTCTTCCGCCGGAATTGACGATCTTGCCGTCCTTTAGCGCGGTTCCGGCATGAAACACCACCGCCCCGGTCGCGGCGGCATCGGCAAGCCCTTTGATTTCAAACCCTTTCTGATATTTGCCGGGGTATCCGCCCGAGGCGATCACCACCGATACTGCCGGGTCGTCGGACCAGATTAACTTCGCCTCAGACAAATTCCCTTGAGCTACTTTGCTCAGCACATCACACAAATCGCCGTCAAAACGGCGCAAGACCGGCTGAATCTCGGGGTCGCCAAAGCGGACGTTGAATTCCAAAACCTTTGGTTCGGTGTCGCATATCATAATCCCTACGAAAATCACCCCGCGAAAATCCAGCTTCTCGGCTCGCACCCCGTGGAGAAACGGCTGCAAAATCCGCTCGTTTATCTTTTGCCAAACTTGTTGGTCAACCACCGGGGCGGGAGAATATGCCCCCATGCCGCCGGTGTTCAGCCCGGTATCGTTGTCACCTACACGCTTATGATCTTGTGACGACACCAAAGGCACAATCGTCTTGCCGTCGCACAGCGCGAGAATCGATGCCTCTTCGCCGTACAAACACTCTTCTACCAGCACTTTTGCTCCCGCCGCGCCAAACGCGCCGTCAAAACAATCGTGCAAAAACGCCAGAGCTTCCGCCTCGCCATCTGCTACTAATACTCCTTTTCCCGCCGCCAGACCGTCGGCTTTTATGACAATGCCCTTAACTCCGAGCAAAAACTCATTTTTTACATATTCCGAGGCATCTTTTTCGTTTTTAAAGGTTGCGGATTTTGCGGTCGGGATATGGTATTTCAGCATAAACTCTTTGGCAAAATCTTTACTGCCCTCCAATTGCGCCGCCACTTTCGCCGGGCCGAAGATCGCAAGCTTTCGGGTGCGAAACTGATCTACAATCCCGTCACAAAGCGGAGCTTCCGGACCTACCACGGTTAAATCAATTTGGTTGGCTTGGGCGAAATCGGCGAGTTTTTCAAGTTCATCTACTTCGATTGCAACGCATTTGGCATCTGCCGCGATTCCGGCGTTACCGGGGGCGCAATAGATGGTGTCAACTTTGGGGCTTTGCTTTAATTTCCAAATCAACGCGTGTTCGCGTCCGCCCGACCCAATCACCAATATTCTCATTTTGTCTCCATATTAAAACCCGATTCGCTTGTAATGTGCATATTTCTGCACTACTATAACAATAGCCCAATTTTTTGAAAGTTAAAGTAAATATGCTGAAAAATCGCGACGAAATTTTAAAAATGAACGATGAAACCCTTTCTCGTCATTGCAAACTTGATTTTTTCAAGGGCAGCGGCAACGGCGGTCAAAAACGCAACAAAACCTCAAGTGCTGTTAGGGTGCAATTGAGCGAGACCGACTTTGTCGCCACGGATTGTTCGGAACGCAGTCAGCACCGCAATCGCGCCAATGCGCTTGCCAAATTACGGCGGGCGATAGCTTACGGCGAACGATTAACGCCCCCTTCCGCACCGGATCATTTGGAGTGTGCGCTTGACCATCCCGATTACCCGCTTTATTTAGCTCACCTGCTCGACATAGCCGATGCGGTCAACTATGACCACCGATCAATCGCCGATTTTCTCGGTTGCACGCCCAGCGCGTTACTTAAAAAATTTGCCCGTGACCCGGAACTTTGGCAATTTATCAACGCCAATCGCGTTAAACGCGGTTTAACCTCGCTAAAGGCACCTTAGAGATACCCTTAATCTGCACACGACAGAGAGCTTTTTACACTTATTCAAGTTGTCCAACATCAGAGAATTCGGAGTATATTGTGCAAAAAAATTGCATATGAGCTTGAAAATTGACTCTTTCTGGCGCATATTATCACACTCGCTGAATCGGTGATGTCGGCTGATTCGGAATTTCAGGAGAGATGGTCGAGTGGTTTAAGGCAGCGGTCTTGAAAACCGCCGTGGAGCAATTCACCGAGGGTTCGAATCCCTCTCTCTCCGCCACTTTTATTTTTGAGCTAATTGCCAGATAACCTGCCTCCGATTTTATGCGAAGAAGTGCATCACTCGCCTAAAAAGAGCCAAGGAAACGAAATTAAACCGCATTTTTAATGTTTTGGCTTGAAAGAAACCCAAAAAGATGTCATATTAGTAGATAAGCCAAATTAGGCTACCTCTAAAAAAATGTTCACATTGGTGTAACAATAACTATTCTAAGGAGAAAACGATGAGTTTGAATTTCATTTTAGCCGATGTCGCCGCCCAAAGTACCACCACAATCGGACCGGGCGCGGCACCGGGAGCCAGCGCGAATACCGCAAATAGCGTTCAAGTTGTTGCCACCGACACGACCGCTGCGACGCAACAAGTGCAACCCCCGATCTGGGGCAACCCGATCATTCTGATGTTAGTGGTGCTTGGCGTGATGTTTTTCTTTACCTTCCGTTCGCAAAAAAAACAGCAGCAAAAACGCCAAAAAATGCTTGACACCATCGCCAAAGGAACGCGGGTCATGCTCAATACCGGCATGTTCGGCACTGTTGTCGAAGTCAAGGCAAAAAGCTATATGGTCGAAATCGCCGACAAAGTCGTGGTCGAAGTGATCAAAAACGGCGTGGCGGAAGCGGTGGAAACCTCCGTTCCGGCTGAAAAGAAATAACGATACAAAAAACAGGTCAAAACATGAACAAAAGACCGTTGATTTTGCGTACGCTTATTGTGCTGGTGGTCGTGGGGGTATTCGCCTCGGCGATTCATCCGCTGTTTGAGCGTGATTATTACGAGACTTTTAAAGGGCTTTTGGTTAAGCCGTCCAATCAGGACGAAGCGAAAAAAATTCAAGACCAGGCCGATAAGCTGGTCAAAGATGCCGAAAAGCTGCAAGCACAAGATCCCAATCTCTACCAGTCGCAAGCACTTTTAAAAGCGGCTGACGACTCCGGTGTTGACTTGACTAAAATGGTCAAAGGCAACGATTTGCAGGACAATCGCGATGTCATGGGCGTGATTCGCAAACACGCCTCCAGCGCGATCCGGCTCGGGCTTGACCTTAATGGCGGAGTGGAGTTTATCCTTCAGCTTGTTCCCGACGAAGAGCTTAACCGAAAGCTCGGTGAGGGTGTAGAAGAGACCGAGGCGGAGAAACAGAGTCGAGTTGAGCGTCAGAGCAATTTCGACCGTTATCGCGATATTGCCATTGAGACGTTGCGCAAGCGGCTGGAGGGGCAAAAGATTTTTGAGGCGGAAATCGCCCCGACCGGCGAATCTCACGTCGCTTTGCGTGCCCCGGTGGTGGCAAAAGACGAAAAAGTCAAACTCATGAATTTGATTAAAATGAGTGCGAAATTGAATTTCCGTCTGGTTCATGAAAACAACGCCGCATTGGTGGCTAACATCACCCCGGAAAACGAAAAAAGTTTCATCCCGCCGTTTGGCTACGAGCTGATGAAGACCAGCGAATTTCGTCCCGGTCAAGCCCCGTTGGTGAGCTATTTTGTGGTTGAAAAAATGCCGCAAATGACCGGCAAAGACATTGTCAGTGCCTACGCCAACAAAGATCAGTTCGGTCAGCGGTCGATCAATCTCGCTTTTAACTCGCGGGGGGCGGCTCGGTTTGCGGAAGTGACTCGGGCTAATGTCGGTCGCTCCATGGCGATCGTGCTTGATGATCAACTCTATTGCGCTCCGCGTATTAACGATGCGATTACCGGAGGCAGTGCGCAGATTACCGGGCGTTTTTCGGATGAAGAGGCAAAAAGCATCGCCGACGCGTTGGTGTCGGGCAGTTTTCCGTTTCAAATCAAGATCGACGCGGTGTTTGACACTGATCCGAAACTCGGTGCCGCCAACGTTTCCAACGGAATCTGGGTCGGGGCGATTTCGCTTCTGTTTGTCGCGGCGTTTATGTGCATTTATTATCGCCTCGCCGGGGTGGTCGCGGTTTGCGCCTTAACGCTCAATATTATTTTGGTGCTTGGCGCGTTGGCGGCGTTCAATGCGACCTTGACTTTGCCGGGTATCGCCGGAATCGTGCTGACTATCGGTATGGCGGTTGATGCCAATGTGCTGGTGTTTGAGCGTATCCGCGAAGAAATGCTTACCGGAAAGAACTTGCGTACGGCGGTTGATCTCGGTTACAGCCGGGCTTTTTCGGCGGTGTTCGACGCGAATATTACGACTTTGATCACTGCGATCATTCTTATGTACGTCGGTACCGGCGCGATCACAGGTTTCGCCGTGACTTTGTCGATCGGTATTCTCTCAAGCTTGTTCACCGCGCTGTTTGTAACCCGGCTGATTTTCGATTACTGTTTTGAATACGCCAAGTTGCACAAACTTTCGATGTTGCAGTTCTTTAAGAATGCCAAATATAATTTCCGCGCTATGCGGAGCAAGGTGTTTGCGATTTCCGGGGTTTTGATTGTCGCGGCGTTGGTGCTTTTTGCTGTACGCGGTAGCAAGATGCTCGGAATTGATTTTACCGGCGGAACGCAGGTTTCGTTTAACTATGCCGAGCAAATTCCGCAAGAGCAGATCGAAAAAGCTCTGGTCGATGCCGGTTATGAAGCGACCGTCACATATAAGTACAATTCAATCGACAGTGCCAGGGAATTGGAGATTTTGGTGCGCGGCGACCAAACCAAAGGTACGATTGACACTTCGGCAAGCCCCAAGGATGTGTTGCTTAAGCTGTTGAACGACAAGTTCCCGGCGGCAAAACTTACCGGAGGATTGGAGTCCAGCGTGGGCGGGCTGATCGGCGAAGCGTTCACCAAAGCGGCACTGCTGGCGATCGGGCTTTCGATTATCGGAATCGGGGTTTATATCTCGTTGCGTTATGAATTCACTTTTGCGCTGTCAAGCGTTTTGGCGTTGGCACACGATGTGATTATCACGCTGGGGATATTCATCGCCACGGGCAGAACCGTGTCATTGACGGTGGTGGCGGCGCTGCTTACGGTGATCGGTTACTCGATCAACGACACGGTGGTGATTTTTGACCGTATCCGGGAAAACAATAACTTGGGAACATGCAAAGCTTTTGATGACAACGTTAATTTGTCGGTAAATCAAACATTGAGTCGAACGATGTTGACCAGTTTGACCACGTTTATCGTGGTGTTTGTGCTGTTTCTCGGCGCGGGTGCGGCGATCAATGACTTTGTGCTGATTATGATGCTGGGTATTATTGTCGGAACTTATTCGTCGATCTACATTTCCCCGCAATTGGTGTCGCTCTGGCATGCCAAGTCGCCGACGGTGGCAAATAATAACGTTAAGACGGTTGCTTCCGGGGCGAAAAAGTAACTTCAAGAGGCTCATTTTAAGCCGACTTGCAAGCGATTCAAGTCGGCTTTTTTAGTAAAAGAGAATAGAGATGGGTAATAATATGTTCGGTAATTTAGGTGAACTCGCCAAGATGATGTCCAAGGCGAAAGATATTCAGGGCAATCTCAAAAAATTCAAAGAAGAGATGCCGACTATGGAGTTTTCGGCGGCAAGCCCGGGCTGTCAGGTTAAAGTGACCGTCAGCGGAGATTTTCGGGTTAAGTCAGTAGAGGTCTCCGATGAGGCATTGCAAGACCGCGCCGGTCTCGAAGAGCAGATCACTGTTGCGGTCAATGCAGCACTTGCCGCCGCCAAAACCGCGGCTCAAGAGAAGATGAACGAAGTCACCGGCGGGCTTGGAGTCGATTTACCGGGAATTTTTTAAAGGCGAACTATGACGCAATATCCCGAAACCGTGGAGTCGCTGATTGCGATGCTGAAGCTGTTGCCCGGTATCGGGCGGCGCGGTGCGGAGCGTCTGGTGCTTTCGCTGTTGGAGTGGGAGCCTGAGAAATTGGCGTTTTTGGGGGAATTGATCGGCACGTTGCCCGAAACGGTTTCGACTTGCCCCGAATGCGGGGCGTTGGCAAACGCCGGGGAACTTTGCACCATCTGCCGGCAGGAGCGGCGCGACGCGTCACTTGTGTGTGTGGTCGAGACTACCGCGCAACTTTTCGCCATCGAAGCGAGTGGCAACTTTCGCGGACGTTACCATGTTTTAGGGGGGAGAATTTCCCCCATGGATGCGGAAAACG
Source organism: Victivallales bacterium (assembly GCA_031261965.1). Lineage (GTDB taxonomy): Bacteria > Verrucomicrobiota > Lentisphaeria > Victivallales > Victivallaceae > Victivallis. The sequence continues at coordinate 9,234 of JAISIP010000057.1, forward strand.
GCTCAGGATTGAATTTACCGCGTTTGCTGGAACGGGCTCGTTCCGGCACGGTGCGGGAGATTATTTTGGCGTTAAGCAGCGATGTGGAGGGGAGGGCGACCGCGATATATTTGGCGGATTTGCTCCGCGACACCCCGGTACGAGTTACCCAACCCGCACTCGGACTTCCCGCCGGGGCAAATCTCTCATACGCCGACGGCGCGACCATTACTGCGGCACTTACGGGCAGAACCGAAATAAAGTAATATGGCGGACTCCAAAAAAGTTACAAGCTTTGTTTGCACGATAACTGAGGCGCAAGCCGAAGAGTTGCGTGTGTTGCTCGATGTTCGCGGTTGGACATTTTCAGAGCAACCTTACGCCTTTTTCAAGGCGTCTCACGAGAAAATCAACGTAGTGGCGTATCGCTCCGGCAAACTCACTGTGCAGGGTGCCAATACGGAAGAATTTGTGACTTTTACGCTTGAGCCGGAAATTTTGCACGAGTTCAGCTTTGGGTACGAGAGCGAAAGCGCGGAAGAGTCGTTTGATCCGCATGGCGGAGTGGACGAGAGCGGCAAAGGGGATTTTTTCGGTCCTTTGTGTATTGCCGGGGTCTACGTGGACGCACGAACCGCTCCGGAGTTACGCAAGATCGGCTGCTGCGACTCCAAGTTGATCAAAAGCTCAAAAAAGATTATGGAGCTTGCGATTAAGATTCGCGAAATCGTCGGCGACGGATACACTGTTGTGACGCTTCCCCCTGAGGCATATAATCGACTTTACGCGCAAATCGGCAATTTGAATCGCATGTTGGCGTGGGGTCATGCCAGGGTTATTGAGAATTTACTGGAAAAAGTCCCCGCTTGCCCGCGTATGCTGTCCGACAAATTTGCCAACGAGAACCTGATTAAACGGGCGTTGATGAGTCGGGGACGCAAGATTCAGCTTGATCAGCGAACCAAAGCCGAGAGTGATGTGGCGGTCGCGGCGGCGAGTATTTTGTCGCGTGAACAGTTTTTGCGCGGCATGGCAAAACTCAGCACCGAGTTTGGTACAGAGTTGCCACGCGGTGCCGGAACTCAAGTAAAAGTAACCGGGCGTACGCTGTTTGAACGTTACGGTGCTTCGGTATTTACCCGTTGCGCAAAATTGCATTTTAAAACGTTTAGCGAGTTGACTACGGAGAAAAAGATATGAAAATTGTCGAATTTTTCAAAACTTCCGACGGGCGAATTGCAAAGTTGTACTCTTTGCGCAACCAATCCGGCTTCGGCGTGGACGTTACCAACGCCGGCGGTGCGTTAGTCGGATTGTTTACGCCGGATCGAAACGGGCAATTGTTTGATGTTTTAATCGGCTTTGGCAACCCCGCCGATTATGAGAAGAATCAACAGTTTTTCGGTGCGTTGGTCGGTCGGGTCGCCAATCGCATTAGTGGCGGAAAATTTACTTTGGACGGCAAAGAGTACACGCTTTTGCTCAATGACCAGAAGCGTCCCAATACTCTGCATGGCGGCAAAAGCTGGGCGCAGCGGTTTTGGGAAGCAACCGCGATCGATGATTCGACGCTTGCGTTGCGTTTGCACAGTCCCGACGGCGATGCCGGGTTTCCCGGTGCGGTGGATATAACAGTGATCTATCAAGTTACCGAAAATAACGAGCTGTTGATCGATTACACCGCTAATTCCGACCGTCCGACCGTGGTGGGTATGACCAACCACGCCTATTTTAATTTATCCGGCATTTTTGCGCAAGATTGTCTTGCTCACCGGATTCGGATTTCTGCCGATTCCCGCACCGAGGTGAATAAGAACAAAGCTCCGACCGGGAATATTGTATCAGTAGCAGGAACCCCTTACGACCTTACTTTCGGCAAGAGTTTCGGCGAGATTTTTGCCGATTTTGCCAAGGGTCTTGATGATAATTACATCCTTTCGGAAGTTGACGGGGTTATGAAACGCGACGCGGTGATTGTCAGCTCGAGCGCAAGCGGCATAGAAATGAGAGTTTCGACCACCGCGCCGGGGATTCAATTTTACATGGGGCGTGCCAATGACCTCTCGGCGATCTGCAAAGATATGAAAAACTACCGGCAATGCGGCGCGTTTTGCCTCGAAGCACAACATTGGCCGGACGCGGTCAATCACCCCAATTTCCCCAGTATGCGTATTGAGCCGGGTAAACCGTATAAACAAACGACAATTTACCGATTTGGAGTAGTGAAATAATGGGCGTGGAAATCGAACGCAAATTTCTTTTGTCGTCGGACACCTGGCGTGCCGAGGCAAGTAGCTCCGTGCGGATAATTCAGGGGTATTTTGAGATTGCACCCGGCACTCCGACCGTCCGGGTCAGAATCGCCGGGGAGCGTGCGTTTTTGACGATCAAAGGAGGCGTAAAAAATCTTTCGCGCAGTGAGTTTGAGTATGAGATCCCGGTGGTGGACGCCGAGGCGATGTTGCGTGAATTTTGTGGCACGCGCATAGTGGAGAAAACCCGTTATTTAGTGCCGTACGCCGGGGAAGTTTGGGAAGTTGACGAATATTGGGGGAACAACGGCGGACTATTCACCGCCGAGTTGGAGTTAGATAACGAGCAAGCCGAATTTGCCATTCCGCCATGGCTCGGTCGCGAAGTATCCGATGAACGCCGTTACAGCAACGGAGCGTTGAGTCGCAATCCGTATCAAAACTGGTGAAGATGCTTGCATTATAGTGAAATCGGGTTATATTCACCTTCAAGGTACCTCTAAAAACTGGAAATTGACTAAAATTGCGAATCTGCTAATTTTCAGCGAAACCCGGTTTTTAGAGATACCCTTCAGACAATGGAGTGAATGATGAATCCCCGCAATCCGTTACATCAGACGATCGAAATGACCACGAAGTTGCGTCGTTACCTATGGGTGATGTTGTTTTTGCGCGGTACACTGTTTGCGTTTGGCGCGTTGGCTTTTGTCACCGGGGGAGTCGTGCTTGGCTTTCGCGCATTTTCCGGAATAGAGTTTGAGGAGATTGGGATGCTCGCGGTGGCGTTTATCTGTTTTCTGTCGGTCGAGTATGGGATTATTTACGCCCGAAGACATCTGCCCGCTCGGAGAAGCCTTCTGGTTTGGCTGGAAGAAACGGAAAATTTTGGCGGGATTCTCGCCGCCTCGCTTGAAGTAGATGCACTATCCTGGCAAAAGAGCATAAAGTTACCCGAATTGCCGAAAATCCGGGTGGATTGGCGCGTTTGCCGGGTTTTGTTCACACTCGGAGTAATTTTTTTGTTCGGAGTGTTGCTTATGCCGCAATCACGCTTGGTTGCACCGCCTAAATTGCCCTTGGATATTACCCAGGAGCGTGCCGAATTGACGCGCAAACTTGAAATTTTAACGGAAGAATCGCTTATCAACCCCGATGAAATTGCCGCAATGCGTGCCGATCTTGCGGAAATAGAGGCGAACAACGATGCCCGCAACAGCGGTCGCACCTATGAATCGCTCGACGCATTGTCACGCCAAATTGAACTTGCCGAAGACAACGCAAAAGCAAATGCGCAAAAGCAGCTTGAAACCCTAAATATGCTCTCAAGCACGCTGGATAGCTTAAGCGGGATTTCCTCAGGCGAATTTTCCGCCGAGGCGCAAGCGCAAATGTCTGCTTTGCTGAAAAAAAAAGCGCAAGAGAATCCTGAAATCGCCAAAATGCTCGCGCAAGTCGGAGATTTTCCTTTGAAGCTTGATTCCAAGACGATGCAGCAACTTGCCGACGCGATGCGCGATGCGGCAAAAGCAGGGGAAAAACGATTTGCGAAATGGTCAGAAGAAGGATCGACCCAATTTGCAAGCGGTTCGATTGACGAGAAAGAGCTTGAGGCATGGTTGACGCAAAACGCCCCGGATGACTGCGTACTTTTGGCTATTGGCATCAACGGCGGAAATAATCGGGGGCGGGGGGATGCCGAGTTGAATTTCAGCGGAGAAACCACCGAGTTTAGCGGTGCGGTCAAGGATATTGCTTTAGCTCACCAGCGTGGACCGGGTAATAGCGCGGTGTTGCGAAGTTTCGCGGTTGCTCCGACTGAAAGTAAGGCGGAGCAAGGCGAGGTGATTGCCGGAACTTTGCGTGGCGGGAAAGCCGTCAGCGAACAGAGCGAAGAGCTGATTTACCCGGAACACCGTTCCGCCGTGAAACGTTATTTCAAAGCTCAAAAACGAACATTGGAGTAAAAATACTAATGAAGCCGAACGAATTGCTTACCCCGGAAGAACTTAAGCCGATCAGCGAACGTGCTGCAAGGATTCTTGATGAACTTGACCGACTGCTGCTTGGACAACACGAGGCGCATCGACTGTTGCTGATCGGGATTTTAAGTCGCGGACATGTTTTGCTCGAAGGTTTGCCGGGTGTGGGCAAAACCGCGCTGGTAAAGGCACTGGGGGCGTTGCTTTCGCTCGATTTCAAGCGGATACAGTTCACCCCGGATTTGTTGCCCAGTGATATTTTGGGTTGCAATATTTTGCAGTCAACGCCGGACGGCGAGAAAAAGATGTTTTTTCAGCCCGGTGCGATTTTTACGAATATTTTGTTGGCCGATGAAATCAACCGGGCATCGCCCAAGACGCAGTCGGCGATGCTCGAAGCCATGCAGGAACACGCCGTGACTTTATTGGGCGAAACCCGTCCGTTGCCTGAGCCGTTTTTTGTTCTTGCTTCGCAAAATCCGATTGAACTTGAGGGGACATACCCGATCCCTGAGGCGCAACTTGACCGTTTTCTCTTTAAAGTAGCGATAAAAAGCGTGAATTCCGATGTGCTTGCCCGGATCATCGCCGATCGCCGTCGCGGCGAAACTCCGCCGGTTTCGTTTGTGGTCAATCGTACGGAACTTTCTGAGCTGTTCGGCGCGATGGAGCAAATATACCTGAGTGCACCGGTTGCCGATTACATGGCGCGACTGGTGGCGGCGGCTCACCCCGGCACGGCGGAGTCTTTGCCCGAAATTACTCAATTTGTGGCGTTTGGCGCGTCCCCCCGCGCCGCGATTGCGCTGTCGGAGTCGGCACGGGCGGCGGCACTTTTGGCGGGTCGTCCGACAGTCGGTTTTGAAGATGTCAAAAGCGTCGCCCCGGCGGTGTTGAATCACCGTTTGATCTTAAATTATCAGGCAAGGTTGGAAAAGATAAGCAGTTTTGACCTTGTCGATATGCTGCTGTCAAAGGTCGATCCTGCCGGAGTTGAATTGCCCAAAGGCGTGAAAATTTTTGCCGGGAGTAAAAATTCGTGAAATATCGCCTCGGAATTACGCTTATTGCCCTGTTCTTGACTGTTGTTGGTTTTGCCGAACAGTTCGGGGATGTGACGATTGAAAATGTCGCACCGATGGTCGGTCGGAATGGAATTTGGACCGGGTACTTCATTAGAGAGTTTCGCATCGAGAACAATGGAGCAAAGCCGACGCAAATTTGGATGCGACTCTCTGAAAATATTAACAGGACGCATTCGGTGGAGCATTCATTGTTGCTGCCGCCCGGCGGAGTCCGCAATGTTCAACTTTACTGGCCGCCCACGCATAATAATTTCATTTTTTATAACGAAATCGGTCTTGAGCTTGCAATCAATGGCAAACACGTCGAAAATAATCTTATTTTGCCGGGGGAGCGTTTCAACATTAGCAGCAGCAAAACCGTGCTCGGCTCCGAATCGGTTCCGTTACATTCATATTGGGCGTTTTGCAACAGCGGAAGTACACTGAGTTCGCATGACCTCGCGGTGGTTTCCCCCATTCCGGTTGCACAATGGGGCATCCATACTCGTGATTATGCCGGATTGAAGGCTATTTTGATCTCGTCATCGGATAAACTCCCTTCCGAGGTGGACGCGGCTATTAAAAAATGGATGTTCGGCGGCGGAACGTTGGTAATTTGCGTCCCGCCTGACGCGCCGTGGCCGGCGAACGAAAAGCCGGAGCCGCCCCGCGGAGAAGTACTCGAAACGCAATACGGCTGGGGGAGGATAGTAATTTGCCGCCCGATTCCCCGCGGATATTCGGTCGAGCGGGATAAAAAGAGCGTCAAGAATCGTGTTATGCCGAATTATCCTTCAACTCCGGGATTGATGTTGTTGCAATCGCTTTTTATAGATAATAACAGTGTGAATTCATTTGACCGGAATATTGCTGCAAAACTCAAGTTTAAAATTCCGACCGTTCCTTTGCATTCACTGTTTTATGTCATGCTGATTTTTGCGATAATAGTCGGTCCGGTCAATTATTTCACGTTGAGACGTTTTCGGCGTGAAAGTTGGCTTTTTGTTACGACTCCGGCGATCAGTCTGATATTTTGCCTTGCTTTGATCGCTTTTATTACCATACACGAGGGGTGGTATTCCCGCGGCAAGGCGCATGGGATTACTCTGCTCGATGAGGGAATAGGGTTGACAGCGACATTGTCGCGGGTCATAGTGTACGCCCCGATTCCGCCGCTGACGAAATTTCACTTTGACTCCAATGTGCTGCTTCAATTTTTAAGTGTGCGTGATATGCACTTGAATATCGATGACGGGCAAAGTTTCAGTCGTGACCTTTTGCAGCCGAGAATTCCGCTCTCATATCAGATTGAAAGAGTGGAGTCGAGGCGTGAACAGTTAAAAATCGAAGCTGTAAATGGCGAAATATCGATAGTCAACGGGCTTGGCGTGACACTTTCTCGCGTTGTTCTTGCAGATGCGAACGGGAAAATTTACCAGTTGGACAACCCGATTCCTGCCGGGGGAAGGACGACTTTAAAACCCACCAAATTCCGCACGGAATTAACCCGGATTAAATGGGGAGATCAGTTGAAAGATCTGCCGGATACCGATACCCCCGATGAGCAGTTATTGCAAAAAATCAGAGGTTCGCTCGTGCCGGGATATTATGTCGCGATTGCAAATGAACCGGTATTTTATGCCTTGGGATTTCGCCCCGATCGATTTGCGGCGCGACATCTGATTTTCGGAAAAATTCCCCGCAAAATTTGGGAGCAAAACAGTCATGGAAATTAAAGTACAGAATCTGGTACGCACTTTTGGCTCCACCCGGGCGGTGGACGATATTAGTTTTGAGTTTGCCTCCGGCAATATTTTTGGATTTATCGGACCGAATGGCGCGGGCAAGACCACGACGATCAAGATTATGGCGACGCTGGATTTGCCGAATAGCGGCGATGTGTTTTACGACGGGGTTTCGGTGGTTGATTACCCCGAGGAGGTGCGGCGTATAATCGGTTATATGCCGGATTCTTTGCCGGATTTCAGGGACATTCAGGTGTGGGAGTATCTCGACTTCTTTGCCAGAACTTTCGGTCTCAAAGGTGAAGCGCGGAGTCGGACGCTCGCCGAAGTCGAGGAATTTACCAAACTTGGCGATATTCGCCACAAATATCTTGCCGGACTCTCCAAGGGCATGAAACAGCGCGTGAGCCTTGCCCGGGCGTTGGTGCATAACCCCGGAGTGTTGATTTTGGACGAACCTGCCGCCGGGCTTGATCCGCGGGCGCGACACGAGTTGCGGGAGTTATTGAAAATTCTGTCGGAACAGGGCAAGGCGATTTTGCTTTCAAGCCACATTCTCTCGGAGTTGCAGGATATTTGCGATGGCGCGGTGATCATTGAAAAAGGCAAACTGCTTTCGGCGGGATCGCTGGACAAATTGTGCGTTAATTCCCCCGATGCTAAAGCGACTGTGACGATACTGATTCAGTGCGTCAAGACCAGCGAAGCGCGGCTGAAATTGCTTGAACACCCCGCCGTGACCCAGGTGCTGATTCCCAAGGAGGGTGAGTTGCAGGCATTGATTTCCGGAGGCGATGAGTTTGTACCCCCGGTTATGGCGACGCTTTTCGCGGCGGGTTTGCCGGTTATGGGGTTTGTGCGGCAGGCGGTCGGGTTAGAGGAGTTCTTTTTGCGTATCACCACCGGTGAGGTGCAGTAAATATGGCAAGTTCAATAAAAAATCAATCCAACTGGAGCGATTGGCTTAACCCGGTGCTGGTAAAGGAACTACGGCAATATTTTCACAACCGCGGCATCCTAATAACGATGGGGGGATTGCTCATTGCGCAACTTTTGCTGCTGATTATTATGCAGTATCGTGCTTCCGAAAATGCCAGCGACATATATTTTCGCAACGGGCAAATGATGTTTATGTTTGTCGCAATCGGCATGGGATTGGCGGCGTTTTTGATTTGTGCGGTCAGTTCGCTGTTTCGCTTTACCGAAGAACGGCGCGATCGGGAATTGGATTTTTCGCTGATTTCGACTATTACGCCCAATCGGATCATCATGGGTAAATTGCTGGGTGCATTTATTATGTTCTGGTTTATCGCTGCGCTGACGTTGCCGTTTATGGCGATAGCGTATTTTTTGCGTGGAATTTTGGTATATGATATGCTGCTATTTGTTTTATCCATAGTCCCGCCGATTATGATTGCGGTTCAATTGGGGATTTTGATGGGTTCCGCCGGAAAGCGTTATTTGTACGGACCATATTATATTACAATGTTTTTGTTTGGAATATATTATCTCATTATTATTATCTTGCTTTCAAACATGATATTTAGAACCGCAGGTCGACCGCTGGCGGCGTTGTTTATCGTGTATACAATTAGTGTACTTTTTATCGGGCTGTTGTACGCGTTAAGCGTGGCGGCAATTTCGGCGCGGCAAGCGAATAGAATGCGTCCGGTGCGACTGTTTTTGCTTTTTGCATTAGTTATGATCCCGCTTTTGGGTGTCGGTTTCGCCTGGTTGGATGCACAGGGGCGTTTGCAACTTGCCTCAAGTATGCTTTTTGCAGCTGTACTCGGGGGGGGGATTATATCTGCGATTTGTGCAACTTTAGCGGCGTATGAGCGACATGATCCCGGTTTGCGCGTGATGCTGAAATGCCCTGAAGAGTCGATCAGACGGGCGATCTATTTATTGACTTCGAGCGGGGCTTGGGGCGGTGTGGCGCTTTCTGCAATTATAATGCTCTTGACCGCGGGGTTGGCGTGGCTATTGTGGAGTTATGAGCCTACGATGGGAGCGGTTGCTTTGGAATGGTGTTGTCCGATGTGTTTTTTCCTCTTTTACGCATATCTTGCCGTAGCGGTATCGGAGAAACAAAAAGTTTTGTCGGGATGGCTGATTTGGATGTTTGTGGTGATCGTTTTTTTGATCGCGCCGTTGCTGTTGGGTGGGATTATTGCGATCGGGTTGAAGTTTGATTCTCAAATTACATTGATCGCAACCCCGTTTTACGGTTTTACTGATTATCGGTATCGCGGAGTTGTCGCCTATATCGGTCCATTCCTGGCGGTGTTAACGCTGTTTATTGCCGTGGCGTTGCGAAAGAAAGGGGTCAAATCATGAGAATTCGGGAGTTCGGCGACCGCTGGAATTTTTGGGTGGTCAAATATTTTCGCCAACTTCGCCACAGCCATGGTTTAGTCATCGCAGTCGGGGTGTTGGCGCTTGCCCAAATTGTTATTTACCGCATATGTGCCGATATGAAGAATTATTCCCGGCATTGGCCGGAATGGTGGTTTGTTTTGTTGCTGATCGGCTGCGGACTGGCAACTACACTGTGCGTGGCACGCAGTTTCTCCGCTCAGAAAATATCCGGCGGCAACTCGGTTGAAAACGAGCATTTTTTCGGATTCGCACCACTGAACATCAGGGGATTGTTTTTCGGGCATTTGCTTTGTCACTTGCTTACATTTGTAATTTTGCTTGCGGTGTGTACCGCGGCGTGGATGGTGGTGTTTTATCAGTTTCCGGACAAAGCGGGGCTTATATTGCTTTATATGCTCAACGCGTATTTGATCTCGTTCTTTGTTTTGCCGTTTTACATAATGCATTACTTGCGCCCCGATATTTTGCTGTTGTATGTGGCGAATTTTATTTTGTTGTTCAACGATAAACTAAATGGCAAAATTCAGACTTTTTTTTGCTTTTTTTTGATCGTGGCAATTTATTTTTTGATCGATTTTTACGAAGCACTCAAACCGCGGATACTCCGAACCGGTATCGGAGTGAAAATAGCGCAATTGGGGATGTTGATTGCCGGGATAGTGCTCTGTTGGCATCCGTTTTCTTTGCGCATTCCGGTGCTGATTGTAGCTGCCGCTACCGGAGCGTTCGCATCGATGGGGGCGGCTCTGGAGGGTATTCCCACCCGGCAACTCAACGCGCTTTCGACCAATTATGTAAAGCGATTTTGCGCCTATTTAGGATACAGCTCATCCGCCGGGAGTTGGATTTGGTGCTGGGTCATCGCCGTGGCGGCATTGAAACTTTTACCACAGTTCGGGTCGAGGTCGAGCTATTGGGCGTTTTTGATCAGTTTGGGTTTGGTGTGTTCTGAAATGAGCTTTTTTATGGGGAATAATCTAATGCGTCGTTTGGGGTGTATGTTATCCGAAAAAGGCTATTACGGGGTACTTTTGGGCGGATATTTCGTTTTTAGCGTGGCAGTGATGCTTTTTTCGGTTACGACGAAAATAAAAGGCGAAGAGGTTTTTCAAATTGCGGCGAATTTGGGGTGGGCGTTGGCGATTCTCTTTTTGGTGCTGAATTTGCCGCGCATGTACCGCGATTTTGTTCAAATCGTATTGGGGCGGCGTTAGTGATGGACGAATCATTGCGTTTGGCGGTAATTTCGGCACTGTTGAGAAGCGAAAGTTTGGAGCTTGCCACATCATTGCGTCCGATTGTCGGGACAGACGGCAAGAAATTGGGGAAACGGACCGGCAACGCGTTGGAGTTCGCCGATTACCGGGAGTATCGCCCCGGCGACGACTTGCGCCGATTGGATTGGGGAGTTATGGCACGCAGCGGTCAGTTGGCGATAAAACTTTACAGTGAAGAGATCGATCCGCGCTGTGACATTGTAATTGACCAATCCGCATCGATGGCGTGCGAAGTGAATAAGGCGGCAGCTGCACTCGGACTTGCCGCGTTGCTCGCCAATGCCGCAGTGAACGCGGGGTTTTCGCTGACGGTTTGGCATTGCGCCGACACGCTCAAAAAAGAGCCGCAAAGCGCGTATCCCGAAGCGTGGGAGAATTGCGATTTTTCGGGCATGACAAGCCCGGGGGAGGGGTTCAAAAACTTTGTCGGAGGGTTTCAACGCGGGGGAATTCGATTTGTCGTGACTGACTTGTTGTGGACTAATGAGCCGGACTTTTTTTTGCGGAGTTTGAGCGACGGCTCGGCGAGTGTTGTGATAATTCAGCTGCTGACCCAAAACGAAGAGAATCCCCGGTTTACCGATCGGCTTTCGCTGATTGATGCCGAAAGCGGCGAAATTCGCGAAATTACGATGAACAATGCAACTTTGTCGCGCTATTGTGAACGGTTGTCGCGCCATCAGGATCTCTGGCGACGTGCGGCGGAGAAGCACGACGTAAAGCTGATTCGGATTTCGGTCGAAGAGCTGTACCCGACTTGGGATATTCAAAAACTCTTTTGCGCCGGAGTGTTCAAATGAATTTGATTACCGGGTTTGAATATCCGAACTATTTTTACGGTGCAACGGCACTGTTTTTGTTGATCGGATTTTATTGGTTACGCCGCCGGGCGACTCAAAAACGCGTTTCGGCGATTTTTCTTTGGGGTCCGACCGAAGTATCTCCGCAAAGCGGACTGCGTTTTAAGATCAGTGTGTTGCCGCTTTCGTTTTATTTGGAGGCCGCCGCCTTACTTTTGATTGTGCTTGCCGCGACCGCGCCGTTTCGTATGGCGGAGGAGAATTACCCGGTGTTGGCACTGGTGTTGGATAACTCCTTTTCGATGCGATCAACCACGCCCGGCGGGACTTCACCGCAACGCCGGGGGGTTGAAGAGCTGAAAAAGCGTTTGTCGAGCCAACCAGGCAGGAGGGTGCTGGCGATTTTAGCAGGTGACGAACCCCGTTTGCTCTCCGACGGGAAATTACTGCCCGATTTGGAGGCGGTTTGGACGGTTGATGACTCTTTTAGCGATATACCCGGAGCGATCGCTTTGGCGCGGAAGCGCAGTCCCGGCTGTGAAATTTTAGTAATTTCGGATCATGCACCCGATTTTGAGTTGTCGGACGATACCGGGTACTTCGCCGAGGGCAGATTGCTTGGGAACACGGCGTTGGTGAATGTTCGCCGCTACAAGGATTCCATCCTGTGCGAAGTCTTAAACGCGTCTTTGTCACCTAAAGCGATACAAGTGAAATTGAATCCGGGTGGCGTATCGCCGACAATTGAGCTCAAACCCCATGAACGCCGTAAAATAGTCGTTCAAATTTCCGCTGACGACATCGACCGTGAAATTGAGGTGGTTTTGCAAGACACCGATGACCCGCTTGAGTTTGACAACCGTTTAATTACGCTTCCCGAAAAGCGTTATCCAATACAAATAGGATATGCCGGGAATCTGCCTGAAACGGCGAAAAGTGAACTTGATAAGGTACTTGCCGACAATCCCGATTTTACCTTGTCAACGACTCCTGAGTTGCTTTTTGGCGTTCCGGGACTTGAAGTCGGCGCGTATCACCGGTTTATCTGGAATTTGGGAATGGCGAACCGGTC
>JAISIP010000066.1 GCA_031261965.1 Victivallales bacterium
GCAGGAATGCGGCAACCATACGGCAGTCAGGTTCGCCGCGGTCGATAATGGTCGGGTCGGGTTACTGGCGGTTGCTCCGCAACTAATGGAGTGTTCGGCATTGCATTACACCCCGGCGGACTTTTTGGCGGCAAAGCACACCAATGAGCTTGAGGCGCGTTCGCAAACCTTCTTTAATCTCGATTGGAAGCAGCGCGGACTCGGGACAGCCAGTTGCGGCGAAGACACCCTGACGCAATATCGTATTCATGCCGGAAAGCATAGCTTTGAATTCAAGCTTTTGCCCTTTGCGGTCAACGGTTCTATTGCGGCAATCGCCAGAGAGTCAGTCAGGTGAAGAGATAATTTTTTGCGCGTATCCGGGGTTAACTTTATGTTAGCCGGATACGCGCAAAATTGCACATACAAATTGCGAGATGTGATTTTTAACCAAGCTTCCGGTTTTTGGAGGTAGCCTCAGTCGCCATTTTTGCGTAAGCTCATGGATATGGCGATGTCATGCATACCATTGGGAAGCTCGGTGAATTCGATATCATTCACATAAGTGGCACACTTGGCGAACAACAACCATTTCGTTTCAATCATCACTTTTAACCAGTCTTTGAGTGCGGCGATCGATTCTTCCGGTCCTTGCAACGAGTCCGTTTGTTTAATCTGGGCAAGGGATTCTTTTAGCGAATTGGAATCAGTGGAGATATTCCAGGCAAGTTGCGCTATGCGATAAAATTTCTTGCAGGATTCCAACGAGTTTATCGGCACGGAATCAGTATCCGACAGCATCTTAGCATAAAGCAGTTCGACGTAGCAGAGAAACATCTTGGTCTCCTTGATCTGCCAATCCTCTGGGTCGTCATTTGAACTTCGTGCTTCGATTTGATTATAGGAACACAGATTTTTCGCCGATGCGTCAAGTAAATCTATCCTCCGACGCATCCGGGCAAGACGCTTTTCCGCCTTACTTTTCTTCTTTTTTGCGGTCATTTTCCGACTGTTCCTCTAAAAATAAGCCGTAGATGTAGAGAGGTGATTGCCCGTAGAGTCCGGTTTCGTCATCGGCGAGATTTGCACCGGTGGCGGAGCGGTAGAAACGGTTCAACGCTTCGCTTTCACTTATGCGGAAATGCTCCGCGATCATTTTTACGATTTCGGGGATCAAGGTCGCCCTGATTAGATTATGTTCAATCATTGGTTGCCTCTCGATTCGTAAAATGGGATTTGAATCGAAGAAATTCCAGGGCGGATTCGGTGCAGAACGCAATTTGATTGTTGAGCTTTTCAAACTTCAGCCGTTCAAGCGCGTCTTCTTTGCGCATAATGCCCTGCTGGACATACGATACGGTCTCGCCCACGTTGTCATTGGCGATATTGCCGATAACAATATCGAATGGATGGCGGAAAGCCGCGTTGGCACGGCACTGCAATACCAGATCAAGCCACTCCGGCGACGAACCTTCAAAACGATGGATTTTAAGCGATTTTCGCGCCGCCTCCAAAGCGAATTCATATTCATTAACGACCGGTAAAATCGCCTGATCGTTTTTACGACCCGCGACCAACGCCTTGCGCCGAGCCCAGCGTTCCGCTTGATCACGTATGTCTGTGGTATAGAACGCCGCACCGAAATCGCGTCCGACCTCTTGTCGTAAAATTTGCGGCGACTCGATGACCGCGATTCCGCCGTGGTAGACAATCATTTCTTTTCGCCCTCTAAATATTCTTCGATGAACCGCATCAGATATTCCATGCCCATGCCATGCAGATCATCGTAATCTTTCTCCAGCAAATCGAGCAAACCGCTTTTTTGAAACAATTCATATACCTCATTGCTCGGCTTCTGGATATGCCTACTGTAAAATTCAACGCAAAACGTCTGAAAAGAGATCACGCTCATGATTGCGCATCCATAATTTCAAACGCAACCGTGCCGCAACCACAAAATATATCGGCAATACGCTTGGGAGCCAATCCATTTTCCAGCGCATAGGAAATTGCTTTTGTCGTTATGAATGCGGGGAATTTCGCGGGATACGCATGAATCCGATGCATCTTATGCTCATTGTTTCCTCCCGTATTCCATTGAGAGTCGATCGGGATTGTTTCAAAATCCAAGGAGCGCAAATTTTCTTTTGTCACTGCTATCATAATCTATCCAATCCATTATCCTGCTATTCCAAATGTTGTGACGGGTCGGGGGCATTACGTCGCTGCATCTGCCTTTTAGGCGATTTTTTTGAGTTTTGCATAAAGGGAAAACAGTTGCAAGGTAAAATTAGCATGGATTTGTCGCTTTTTCAATCGGGAAACAGAGGCTATCTCTAAAAAACGGTGTCGCCAAGTAAAAAATCAACCAAGCTGATATTCAAAATTCCATTGTCATCGTACCACGGCTTCCCGATGTCCTGACGTACAACAATCTTTGGGAAAGAATCCCCGGTCAGGGAAAACGGTTTCAGTTCTATTGTTCTTTTTCCTTCATCCGGCATCGCGAATGCAGACTGAACATAAAATTTTTTATTCCCTTTAGTAGCGATAAAATCTATTTCACGCGCAATTCTTGTATTGGCACCGCTTTTACTTTTCCCGTTTTCATAAACAATTCCGACATCGAGATTATAATCCCTTGCCCGTAATTCAGAACAAATTATATTTTCCATGACGTGAGTCATTTCCATTTGACGAAACCCGGTTCTGGCATTGCGCAATCCGATATCTTCGCAATAATATTTCATGGGATATTCAAAGTACGCTTTCCCCTTTACGTCATATCGTTTGCACTCGCAGAATAAAAATGCATCCTTCAAATATTCCAAATAACTTTTCAGTGTATTTGCGGAAACGTTACCCCCTTTTTTAGAACGGATTGTATCGGCAATCTTAGAAGGATTGGTGAGCGAACCGATGGACGAACAAAGCAGATCTAAAATCTGAGAAAGCTCGGTCGGATACTCAATTTTCTTACGCTCAATAATATCCTTTAGATATACTTCCGAAAAAAGCGAGGAAAGATAAGCTGATTTTTCGCCGTTATCTTTTTGCTGAAGAACAAGCGGCATTCCCCCGTAATAAGAATATTGTTTCAATGCCTCATGTTTGTCTCCGCCCGTTGCGGAGTAAAATTCAGCAAAGGTGAGCGGATGTATCCTGATTTCATCACCGCGCCCGCGAAATTCCGTGAGAATATCAGTGGAAAGCATTTTTGAGTTGCTGCCGGTCACATAGACATCAAGGTTTGGAATTGCCTTAAAATCATTTAATGTATCGTAGAAGGTTATTTTTTTGCCATCGGGAAGATAGGGGTTTTTCACGGATTCGGACATTTGAATTTCATCGATAAACAGATAGAATTTATCCTTTTCCCCCTCAAGGCGATTATGAACATATTGCGAGAGTTCAAGCGGATTGCGATATCGAATATTGCTGATCAAATCGAGTTCCAAATGAATAATCTGTTCGTTCTTCACTCCTTGTGACAGAAGATATTCCTTGAAAAGATTGCGCAGAAGATAGGATTTACCGCAACGTCGGATTCCTGTAATGACTTTGATCTGTCCGTTCCATTGCCGATTAATCAATTTTTTCAGATAACGATCGCGTTTAATGACCATTAGAAACACCTCCGCATATTGACAAGTTGCACCGAATTTCGGCTCTACCTGTCAATGAATATAATTCTGTTTTTCGTTTTTTCAAGCTGTATATTGACAGGTTGCACCGAATTTCGGTTCTACCTGTCAATGACAATCGCATATCCATGGGCGGAAAATCAGGGAAATTTTGGAGGTATCTTTAATTGCATTTCGCATTATTTAGGCGTATAGTATCCTGGCTACCTCTAAAAACTGGAAGTTTGGCTAAAAATTGCAGCTCGTATTCGTATGCGCGACCTTGCGCGTATCTGGTTAACTCTATGTTAGCCAGCTATTTGCAAAATCACGCCTCCAAGTTGCGAATCTGTCGATTTTTAACTCAAACCAGTTTTTGGAGATACCCTTCTATCGTCTCCTCTAAAAACTGGATGTTTTGAAAATGAAAATTACCCACAAATTTCCGCTTTTGCATGTTCACACCGGAACAACCATCGGCAACGGTTTACTCGGACTCTCGGTTTGGGGAGGCAAGGAGGTGCTCAATATCACCGTCGGCAACAGTAAGTTATGGGATCATCGCGGCGGAATGATCTGGCGGCCGGAACAGAATTTCCGCCGCTTCAGACAGTTGATTGAATCCGGCAATCAAGACGCGCTGTTCGCCGAATTCCAGCCCGGTGGAATGCCGCCAACAATTATTCCGGCGGGACGGCTGACGCTCCGGCTGGGAGCAAACTCCGTGCTGGAGCGGTGTGTGCTTCACTTAGATGACGGGCTTATCGAAGCGTTTTATCGACGGGACAATGTTGAGCGTGTCATACAAGTCCGCCTCTCTCAAGCCGATCGCGAAATCTTTTTGCTGAAGCTGCCGGAAAAACTCGATGCAAAGTTGATTCCCGCCTATCATCTCTCCGACGCGCTTGCCGGGCGTGGATTTGAGCCGCCGACAGAAGAACTCAACGGCTTTATTCAAAAACGTCCCGCCGACCCCCCTTTCGGCATTCACTTTCGCCGCGAAGGAAATCTTTTGCAACTCTGTTTCGGGGAGCAAAGATACCCGCTTTCCTGGGAGGAGTTGACCCGGGAAAACCAAAAATATTGGGGAGATTTTCAACGCGGCGTTCCGCAAATTCAGTTGCCCGATTCGGAATTGCAGGAATTTTACAACTGGAATCTCTTTCGCTTTCAGTGCATGACCTCTCCCGGCGGAGTTCCCGCCGGGCTTCAGGGACCGTGGATCGAAGACCACCGGCTGCCCCCGTGGAGTTCGGATTACCACTTTAACATCAATGTTCAGATGTGTTATTGGCCCGCCTTTCAGACCGGGCGTTGGGAAAATCTGTTGCCGCTTTTTGATTTGATGGAGTCGTGGGAGGAGACGCTCCGGCACAACGCCCGCTGTTTCGCCGAAATCGACGACGGCTTTGCCATGCCCCATTCGATGGATGACCGTTGCGTCGGAATGGGGGATTTTTGGGCGGGAATGGTCGATCACGGCTGTTCGCTCTGGATGGCGCATATGATGTGGGAATATTTTCGCTACTCCCGCGATGAAAAATTTTTGCGCCGTTTCGCTTTTCGCTATATGAAAGGCGTAATGCGAGTGGTCGAAGCCTTGCTTGAAAAACACGGTGATACGCTATCTTTGCCTTGCGCTGTTTCGCCGGAATATCGCGGCAATCGGCTGGATGCCTGCGGCAAAAATCCGAGTTTTCAATTAGCGGCAATTCACCGCTTGATTATCGACTTAAAAGACGCCGCCGAACAGCTCGGCGAAACCCCGTCACCGGCGTGGCGGAAAATCGGAGAGCAACTTCCTCAAGCCGCCGTAGCAGAGGGTGAGCTGGCGATTTGGGAGGGGCTTATACCCGAAGAAAGCCATCGTCACCATTCGCATTTGGCGGGGATTTACCCCTTTGATATTTTTTCGGTGGAAGACCCCAAATGGGAACAAATTTTACGCAATTCCGAGAACCGTTGGATCGCGCTTGGCATGGGGCGTTGGGCCGGCTGGAGTATGCCGTGGGCGGCGATGTTGCATAACCGTTTCGGCAATGCCGACATGGCACTATTTACGCTTGATTTGTGGCGCAGGGCTTATGTCAACTCCGGCGGGGGGACGTTGCATGACACCGCTTTCCCCGGGCTTTCGGTCGGGTTGACCGGAGATAACACCATTATGCAAATGGATGCGGGTATGGGCGTTGTGGCGGCGATCCTCGATCTTTTTGTCTATGAATCACAAGGAGTGCTGTTTGCTTTGCATGGCATTCCTGATTCGTGGCAAGAGTTTTCCTGTCGCGACATTCATTGTCCAAACGGATTTATCTTTTCGGCGGAACGTCAAAACGGCGTTACGAAAATTGAACTTTTCGCCACGCGTCCGGCAGTGCTGAAACTCCGTTTTCGCGGTGAATATATCCAACGAGAAATGGCTGAAAAAGAATCCTTTAAGCGCAGTTTGTAGGGATTTTCTCTCCGCTTTCGTGCGAAGCCTTACAGTCGTTTGGCGTACGTACCGTTGATGATTTCCAAGAGGCGCGGGGAGAGAATTTCGCGGGTGTCATCGTCAACCAGACTGAAGCGATTGCCGTCGTTCGGAGTACTCAGGTAGTTCCATGCACAATACGGAATGTCGTACTCCTTTAGCAACGAGATGACATCGTTCATCCAGTTTTCGCGATCTTTTAGCTTACAATGGCGGATAGTGCCGAATTCACCGCACCACAGAATTTTTTCGGGATGGCTCTGGCGGAATTCAAAAGCTCCACGCAGAGCATGGCGCAGATACCCTTTATTCATGCATTCAAAATCCTCATAGTCACCGAGAGGACAATTGAGCAGTTCCCGAAATTCGCGGTATTTGACGATAGTGTCAGGATAACTCATTTTGCGGTTGTAATACAGTGTCCGTGCCTGTAGAACGCCTTGTTGATGAGTGAATTCAAACGGTGAATAAAAATGAAAGGTGTAGATGATGTTTTCGTCGTCGAACAGCCGTAGATCTTTAAGCTCGGCAACGCCGTTCCAGCAGATGCTCCCGACAACGATTTTTCGGTTCGGATTCATCTGCCGCAAGGCAGTTACCGTTTTTGCAACAAGGTCGTTCCACTGATCCGGCAATACGTCGCGAACTTCATTAAGAAGCTCGAAAACTATGTTATCTTTGGTGTGATAGCGACGCTCGATTTCCTGCCACAACGCAATGAAACGCCGTTGGAGTTCCGGGTCGTCCAGTAAAGCGATCGGCTCGGGTATATCACAGTAATTGCCGATGGCTTTGTGGAGGTTTAGCACCAGATTCAAGTGGTATTTTTCGCACCAAGCAATAAAACGATCAATCAGGGCAAACGTCCGTTCCCGGTAATGATATGGGGACTCTTCAAGTACAATCTGATCGAATCCCAGTCGAATATGATCCATTCCCCATGCGGCAATCCGGGCAACGTCCGCTTCGGTGATATAAGAGTCGAAATGCTCGAAGTCACCGATGGTCAGCAATAGTTTCCATTCATCCGGAAGCACATTGAAGCGTTTGTAGTTGGTCAGCCAACCGCCGATCCCCATACCGCGTGCGAAGCCGTGAAATTTGCTCATGGTTTGATCCTTTTCAATCTGCATAAATATTTTTCATCCGGGAATATCGCCGGAATCAATACCAAGAATATTGAGGAAAACAGTATCGCCGCCGAATAAATCAACAGCAACACCTGATAATGTGAAAAATGCCGACCGCCGATACTCCACCCGGATGCCAGAATTTCCGACCCGAGCAGAAATGACGAAATCAACCGCGACAGCCCCCATGCCCCGTAGGAAAAGGCACCGCTAAACGCCATTGCCATAACTTTGTTGCCGGGCGAAGCCAATGCCATCATTTCGCCGGATGCCAAAATTGAACTCCCGGCGATCAGAAAGTTGTAAGCAGTCAATATAACTCCCGCCACCGCGCAGGCGGCAATTGGCGAGGATGGCAAGAACAATAGTGTACAGTTCAGCAAAAAGTACAATCCGTGAAATGTCGGAAAGATTAGATAACGTTTCCAACGACGCACGATAAAACCGATCCCCAGATAGCCGAGCAACATGCCGATCAGCGCGGCACTGGACACGAAAATCACACCGTTTCCGGGAGCATTCAGACCGTTTTTCAAGTAAAGCAGCATCAAAGGTACGGTGCCGAATACAGAGAGATTCAACATAAAAAGATAAACCGAAAAACCGGTCAGGTTTCGGTTGCCCGCTGCCAAGAGTATCCCCGTTCGGAAATCCAGATCGGTTGATTCGGAAGTCGGAAATTCGGGAATGCGCGAGATGAAAAAAGCCCGTCCACAAAAAATCACCGCAGCGCAAAATAACACCATTTGTAATTGTTCGACCGACGGATTGACTCCGAGAAACAATCCGCAGAGCAACAGAAACAAAACCGCGGATAACTGATGACAAAACCGCATTCGGCTAAAAAATCCAATTCGGGCGTTGCGCGTTAAAAACGTGTCCAGCAACGGAAACCAGCCGGCAAGAAATATGGTCACGCTCAACGCGAATATCACAATCGAGCCGAGCAAAACCGGAATCCGGGCAGCCCCGAACCACGGCGAGGACGCCGCAAAGAAATAAGCTACCGACGAAACTATCAGCACTCGGCAGATCAGGTGGCGCGAACCGTATTTCATCACTAATGCGGCCATAGGAATGATCAGCAGACCATTGAAAAGCGGCAACACGGAAGTTGTCAACATGGTCAGCATATCCCCCGCTCCCAGCACACCGGCGAATAGCACGATCACCGCACTGTCGGTCAAAGTAACTTCGCCTAAAAAGCCGCAACATGAGGACAATATCGCGTTTTTTTCGGCACGCTTTGTAAGTTCAGCAATGGATACCATTGATGTCTCTCCGAGGTTTAACCGATCCGGTAGTGACCAGATGTACAGCGATTTGGGTGACAATCGGTGAACGCTTTTTCATCATCGGGCGGTTGGTGATGTAATATTCAGCCCAGTCCAGTAAATCCGGCGATGAAAATTCAATGCGGTCAAAATCATAATGATATTTTCGAAACGCCAGATCCTGCGGATTATCGAAGGTCATTACACTCAAATCTCGAAACCGTTCCGGATCACGTTCCAAAAAACAATGCAAAAAAATTTCTGCATACCGCCCGGACAGGAAAAAGATCGCCGTCGGGAATGTGGAATTGAAATAATTTCGCAACACCGATGCGGTATCGGCACGAATCGATTCTGGAATCATATCAATTCGACAGTCCGGGTCAAGCCGTTTCATCTCCGCAAAGAAAACTTTATAACGATCCGTGCGGGTTAGTCCCTCGGAATAGTAAACGCCGATATGACGGTGTCCCATGCGGTAAAAATGTTGCGCCGCCAATTCGCTACCCCAAGCATTGTTCGGTGAAAGCGTCACGTCGGCGACATTACATAAGGTGGAAAGGTTGATGGTATACAAATCGGGGTTATTTGTTTTTGCTTCGGTAATCGTTTGTTCATCGGGATTCGACGCAAACACAGCAACTTCGCACACAGCCGCCAAATCCAAAAAACGCTGTTTTTCCCGCCGATGATCGACGGCATAACAGAGAAAATTCAGCTTGCTTACGTTTTGCATCAGCATCTGTCCGTAATAAGTCAGGTATTCATACTCGGTGAAATCAAACATTATTTTGATATTTTTTTGCGGCTTATGAGTAAAGTAACCATGACGGTTCAAAGCATCAATTACCCGTGTCCGGGTTTCCCGGCGAACCGTAGGCTCATTGTTCATCACCCGGTAAACCGTCATCGGGCTAAGGTTCAACTCGCGGGCAATTTCCCGAAAATTTGTTTTACAGCTACCGCTTCGAAGTACCATGTTAGAAATCCTTGTTTTCACTATAGGGTATCTCTAAAAACTGGCTTGAGTTACAAAATTGGCAGATTCACAATTTGGAGGCGCGATTTTGCAAGCATCTGGCTAACATGGAGTTAACCAGATGTGTGCAAGACCGCTTATACAACTGTGAGCTGCAATTTTCAGCAAAATTTCCGATTTTTAGAGGTAGCCTAAATCTTTATTGTGCAGCATTTTTGCAATTGGCGTGACAATTGCAAAAATGCGCAAGTCATTTGTCCGAACTTACAGTACCTTGAAATCCATTTCAACGACAAAGTGTTTTATCGGGTACTGTCCGTTGTAAACATCGTTCACCCAATCGGGGTGGAAGTTGCGGAATCCAAGCACATTGCCGAAGCTCGGCGCAATCGAGGTCTGTCGTCTGATCTTTATGTTGACCCTTCGACCCCGGTATTGTGCCGGGATGCTCCAAAAGAAGGGGCGATCGATACATGTTCCCAGCGATTGCCCGTCGATAAAGAGTTCTGTGACCAATTCATCCGTATCGCAGGAAATACCTACCGCGTTGCGCGGAATATCCACCATCGCCGTTTGAGTCAGGACTCCGGCGAACATGGTTAACCCGTTGCCGTCGTGAAAATCGCGTTGCAACTTGTTGCCTGTCACAGCAAAATCTCCGGCAATCCAGATACTCGGCAAAAATGGGTAGATGTCGTCCCCTGAGAGTTTCCGGCAACTGTGTTTACCCGCAGCAAGTGAAATTTCGCAACCGCGGTAAAGTCCTTGGAATCCTTTGGACAGCCATTGCGCCGAATCTGCCGCCACGATTTTTTTGCCGTCCAACTCCGCTTCAATGGCATGATAAGAGCGAACGGCAAATTTCAGACGCATCGGTTCGGTCAGTTCAAAATCAAATTGACCGTCCAGCCCGAAGCTTGCCCGAAAAATATTGTCCCGGTCACGCAAAACTTCCCATGCGGGCAGCTCAATGCCGCACCTGCCGCCAAGCTCATATTCGACGCTTGTGCCGTTGCGCAAAACTTTAATTTTGCGGCTTGCCGGAACGTCGCTCATATCTTGAATAAATGCGCCGCCGTCGGCAAAGACCCGCACAAAGACATTGTTACAGAGATTGCCGTTTTCGTCAAAAACCGTGACTTTTCGCAAAAAGATTGTTTCAAGTTTGTCGAAAAGCGCGTTTAAGGAGGCATAATCTCCGCCGGAGCGTTCCAGCCGATAGCCGCCACTGTACGGGGCGATGACCTCCACTTCATCGCTGCAATTCTCTTCCGTCCCGATTAAATGCCACGGGATCTGCCGTCTGACTAAACTTTTCAGCAAATCAGTGATTTCGATGCACTCCGCCGGATAACGGACTCCCACTTCCGGCGCAGCTTTGCGTTCGGCAAGCCGGGCTGCTTTTTTCGACGATTCGGCAAGCAACGGCATGTTATCCCACCACGGCTGATCGGCGGAATAGGGATTGAACCAGGCGTATTTACCGATATTGCCCCGAAAATCAAGCTGACTGACCGCGAGAAAATAGTGATTAACGCCAAAAAGTGCCGTTAAATAAAACATGGCGTTCATCCGGGATAACGGCATGTCTGCCGGGCCGTAGGCAAAGAGTTCCGCAATGCCGCCGTTTTGACGCTTCCGAATCCCGTATTGAACTGTTCCGAGGGTCAGCCATTCAAAGTCTTTGATTGTAGGACGCGTGAAAATATCGTCGCACCCCGGCATCCCGAAACCGGTAATGGCAAGCAAAGGGTCGCCATTATGGTTGCGGGCGGGACGCATCGCCCACTCGCTCATCAGATGCCCGGTGAGAATAAGTTTGTGTTTCTCACACCAGGAGCGAAGCCGGTCGAAGTAATTTTTTCGGAATCGCTCAGCTACGACTCTTTGACAACGCTCGGCAAATTGCGGATTACTTAAATCTTGCCGAAACGGGACATGGTGAAAAGCTTCATATTCCGCTTCGAATTCAGGATAATAAGGAATCTTGCGGACTCCCTGCTGATCTTTAAAATAATTTGCACCGTAACCGGGTGAAGGCTCATCGGTGAAAACGCCCTTGATGAAAATTCCGAAAAGCGAACCAAAGCGTTTGGCATAGGCTTCATGGGTCAGTTGCATGAAATACTCCATCGCCTTGGCGTTGAGCAAATTCGGATAACGCGGGTCGATAGTGACGGTGCATTCCCATTCGCCTGCCGCCGTCGGAACGCATTGCAGAAGTTGCAAGCCGAAATCAGGATTCGCGGCTTGAACTCGTCCCCCGCACTGACCGCTCGGCCAATTAAACTCGTCGTAGAGCCAGAGCGAGGAAAAGCCCAAAGACTGTGCTTCTTGAATGAAGTTTTCGCAGGCGGCAAAGTACTCTTCACTCAAATATTCCAGTTCGCAGCCGGAACGCGGATAGAGCATAAACTGCTCGATACCGCCCTGACGCAGCTCCAGCAAACGGTCATGAACCCATTCCCGTGACGGTTTCCCGGTCAGTGCGACCATGGGAATCAAAGGGCAAACCATGTTGTTTTTTTCCTTTTTCGGTTACTTTTTAAATCTTGATGCGTATTCGCCTTTATCTGAGCGGAACGGCGCAACGGGAAATCCCTCTTTATTCATCAGATTCACATCGCCACGATAGGTTGTAAAGGCATATCTCACCGCAGTAGGGGTACTGACTCCAGGAGCTGTCACTTCAACCGTATCTCCCACAATCTTAGCAGTTGCCGCAACAAAGACAGTTTTCCCCTCAGGGCGATGTGCCAAAACAAAAGCGCCTGGGGCTTTGCCGTCTTTGGTCGTCAGACCACCTCCAATGTTGTCGAAATGGACGATCGCTTTTCCGTTGGCGAATTCAGCTTTGGCAAAAGTCGGTCCCTCGCAGACGATATCTTTCCCGTACGCGATTTTTTCTGCTAACTTTGCCAATCGGAATCCGACCGTTTGCTTGTCGGCCGGATGAATATTGGAGTGTTCCCCGACATCCATGGCGACCGCCATGCCCACATTTTTGAAGATTTTCGGCATTTCAGATTGAATCTCACGAATAAGCGCCCACCCATCCATGGCAACCGGCGGCTTTTTCATCCAGTAGTCATCGGGCAGAGGATTTCTCAGATTACTTCTTTCAAATCCGGCAAGTTGAACCAGCAAAAACGGAAGGTCTGCATCTTGCCAGAAACCGCGCCAGTTTTCTATCAGCAATTTGTTCCACAGCCAATAACGGGGCATCCAGATATCGGCTTCTCCCTGATACCAAAGAATTCCTCGGATCTTGCTGTAACGAAAAGGAGCGACCATGCCGTTAAACAGCAGCGAAGGTTGTCTCAAGTCGAACAGCCGGAAATTTGCCAAGGGAGGCAGTTTAATTCCCTGAACTTCCGCATTGAGTTTCCACTGTTGCAGCGGGATGGTTTTTCCGGCACCGCTCACCGCCGGAGAATCTTTCCCGGCGAATACAGGAGCCCCCGTGAGCGAAATAATCCGCACGGCGACATGGTTTTCCTGTCGGATCAGATCCGCCGGTATTGTGCCTCCGGGCATATTGGGAATAAAACCGTAGGCGTCATTCAAGTTGGTTTTCCAGATCAATCTGCCATTGACATAAATCTCCATGTAATTGTTGCCGGTTTTCCCGATCTGATTCGCGGCAATTTTCCCCAAATTGATTTGCAGATTTTTCCCTTTCAAGTTTTCCGGGATAGTAAATTTTGTTCTTAAAAAATATATCCCATCAGCGGGAATGGAATCTCCGTTTTTAAAAGCCTTCCAATCGGAGTCGTTAAAATCCGCAGCTTTTAATTCGTCAAATTTTTTTGATTGATTCGCTTTTTGAATGATTGTTTTCAGAGCATTGGACATTTTGTTATATTGCCCGTAAAACGGGGAAATATCACCGCTCTCTTCTTCGAGCGAAATAATATTTTTATACTGCTCCTGATCGCCGTTTTTAAGTGTTTCTTCGCTTATCCACGGCAGGATGGATGAACCTCCCCAGCGGGAGAGAATCAGACCCACCGGAATTTGCAAATCTTTGTTCAATTCGCGACCAAAGAAATAGGCACACGCAGAGAACGAGGCAACGGTTTGGGGAGAACAAACTTGCCATCCCGGCGTGCCAATATTCTTTTCAGGAGTAACCGAAGGAACTTTATTTACGGTCAGCATACGGATTTGCGGATAATTGGCGTTTTTCACTTCCTCATCGGCATTTTTGGCACTGAAAAACTGGCTCCACGAGGCGCGTATCGGCATTTCCATGTTGGATTGCCCGCTGCAAAACCATACTTCCCCGATCAGAATATCCGACAATACGATTTTCTCCTTGCCGTCACTGATCGTCAAGTCGTAGGGGGTTAACCCCGCTTTCATCGCCGGGAATTCGGCACTCCATATGCCATCTTCACCGGTTGTCACCTCACGCTTATTGTCGGCAAAGGTCAGCGTCAGGATTTTTCCGGCAGGGGCAGTTCCGGCAAATGTCACGGCTTTATCCTGCTGTAAAACCATATGCGAACCGAACATCTTGTACGGGGCAAAATCCGCCCCAAAAAGAGTTATTCCGAGCAAAAACAGGAGAAGGGACAATCTGATTTTTTTCATCGCATACCTACAATTTGAATCTTGTTATTTTCCTGCTTAAGCTGGGATTTCTCATCTTGATTGACAAAGAAAATGGCTTTGTCCTTGACCGGTATTTCAAACTTGCAATCCGAGACCGTAATATTCTGAATTCGATTACACCAGATCGCCTGCCATGCAGACAGTCTGGTAGCGAATGAATTTCCGCTCACAACGACCTGTCCGGCATTCCTCAATTCGATCGAACACCACGCGTTTTGCCGAAAGCGGCAATTTTCAATCCGAATACCGTGAATGCTTTCCATGGCGAGGGCATCTCTGCCGCCTTTCAATGTTCGTAATTGTATGCTGATGTCAGGCGCCCGATTGCCCTCAAATTGACAATTGCGTACGACAACGTTATGCGGATTGAAGCACATCTCCCACGGGAGCATGGTATTGATGTTGATTCCGAAAGCACTCATATCGCGAATTTTGCAGTTTTCAATCAAAGCATTGGGAGAGGTGATTTGTATGGCAAGTCCCCGGATATTGTAAAACTCCGAATCTACAATCACTGTTCCTGAGCAATCAGACGGCATCTGGAGAATTCGGTCGGGACGGTTTTGCAGTTTGTGTGCAGCGCCGCCGGTATAACCCAGCCGAACTCTTTCTAACTCAGTCAGCGGTTTTACTTGTTCTTTACTGATACAATCTTCAGAAAGAGGGGAAAGATATTTTTTAGGAGAATCCGGCGAAGTTTGCAGAACCGCCTTGATCTTTCCCGTCACGCAGGAGATCACAAATGCACCCTTCGGAAAAAACGGAGTTGTTTGCAACCGATCGGAGGAGATGCGTTCCAACTCAATAGAGGGGGAGTTGAAGTTGAATCCGTCATCCATAAGTTTTGTAAAAAAGCAATTTTCAACATATGGTCCGATCAAACCGGAAAACTGCGCACCGTCGGCATTGGCGCTGACGTAATCCGGCAATCCCGGCGCGGTATCCATGCGTACATCACTTAAAACGAACGCATAAGTACGCAGGAGTCGAAACGCGTTGCCGGGAGATTTGTAGACAGTTATCTTTTTCAGGGAGCCGAAACTGCAATAGCGGAAGTCTATGGCACTGGCCTCGTTGCCGCCGAAGTCATAACGGGCGATGATGCTGAAATTCCTCCCGGGTTTCAACCGTTGCCAGCCGGAAAAATGTTTTTCCGCCGGATTGGGGAAAATGCGGAAAGTATCATGCCCAATGCGTTCAACGTTTCCAATTCTCAGTACTTCATCGCCGTATAACTCGTTTTTTCCCGGATAGCGGGTGGTGATGAGGCGAATCGGGGCATTGACGAACCGGGGAATATCAACGGCGGGAAATCCCGGATCGATTTTTACGACGAATGATTCGCAGTTCTTCTCAACGCTGATGATCTTGCCTTGCGTGGACGGATTGTCCGCATAATCAATGGCGATATTTTCGATGACGCTTTCACTGCACCCCAACAGACGCAGACCAAGCATAGTCGAATCCGTGAAGAGGAATTTCGTCCCTTTTTCGCCACGCAGCGTAAAGTAATCGACATTGGTCAGCACAAGATGGGCGCGGGCTAGTTTTCCCGGACGCGGGATCATCTTTCCATCCATATCCGCAATACGCAAATTCAGCGTTTGCGGTAACGACTCCGGACTGGGTGCAATACGATACGTGCCGGACGGCACATTCAGCACCGTCGGCTTTCCGTTTGCGGCTTTTACGGCTTCAAACGCTTTGCGAAACGCCGGCCCGTCATCGGTCTTGCCGTCGCCCTTCGCTCCGAAATCTTTGACCGAAAAGATGATCGGATCCGGCAGCGCGGCACGGCGTTCGGCACGAGTGGCTTCTTTTTGGAAATAATCCAGCAAAACACTCATTTCTTTTGCCGCCTGCCACGCCAAAAGCTTCTTGCCGGCATCGCTTTTTTGCATAAAAAGAATGTATTCTTTGAGATTACGGGCAATCTCCAAACGCTTGGTGATTGCTTTTATTTCAATAGCGGACTGATCGCCGGCTTTTTTGATCCACGTTTCCGTATCCGCGAAGACATGGTCAACTTGTTTAAGTACGTCTGCGATTTCTTGTTCAACCAGTTGAAAATTACACTGTTTCAGTGCGTTTTCGGTAAACATCCCGGTTGAATCCTGCAACCCTTCGGCGGCAGTAGCGCAAAGTGCGAGAACCCACAGTAGCGCGGTGACAAAAAATCTCTGATTTCGCATGATAAAAAAATCCTTTTCAGTTGTTATTGGTCTATTCTATAAAAAGTTTATTGAATAGTAACGATAAATCATATATTATTTACATATGACTGTATTTTTTTGAGGAGGGAGTAGCCTAAACAATATGCCGAGTTTTTCGTGGTTTCTTGTTTTGCCGCACTTTTACCACGGATTAAGCAGTGCCTCTCCGACATATCCCTTGGTAAAGTTTAACTCGGTTTTAAATTGGTTTCGATTGTATGATTTTGTAGATCCGTCGTGAAACAGCACATTGGCGTTTCCGTTATGCTTGAGATTTGCATAATAAGTGCCGCTATTGCGATTAAGGACATATTGTTGATACTCCGATGAAGCACGTGATTCCGACAAAATCGGCAAGGTATATCCACATTGTTTCTCAGCAAAGGGAATCCTGTCCAATCGGAAACTGATATGTCCGGCTGTGTCGCTGCTAACCCATTTGGTCATAATTGGCTTAAGATTGGCGGTATCTGTATTGGCACCATAAGTACGCGTAAACGCAGTATCACCGGCATTGGGGTCGAACTTAAAAGGTGCCGTCGAGGGGCATACTGCATTTCCCAGACTCATATAATCAGTCTTTTTCTGTGTATACCCGCTGTACACATGGGTGGCATACGCACGCACCCAATCACCTCTAATCTTGGGATCAGAAGCCCAACGGATCATAATCAGTCCCTTATAATCGTTTGCATACATAGCGAATGCAGTACCGATCTGCTTTTGGTTGCTAAGGCAACTGGCACTTCGCGCCCGCTCGCGAGCTTGATTCAACGCGGGTAAAAGCATCGCCGCAAGAATCGCGATTATCGCAATGACCACCAGAAGTTCAATCAGCGTAAAATCATACTTTCGACTTTTCATAGTGCTTCATCCTTTTAGAAAATTGTTTTTCGAAATCGGTAGCTAATTTTCGACTTAAGCATTATCCCCTGACCGTGACTTATTATACCAGAAAAATCTTTCGTTTGCAACACTCCAAGACAAAAAAAGCTATGGAAAAATGATAAAAGTGTAACATTTTTGACGAGACAATCGCACAAGTCCTGGCTCTTCCCACTACTGTCCGATAAAAATTTTCGGAATTGATTGTTAAAATCGGGACTTGTTCTATATTAGTAATGCATAAAACACTAATATTGAACAGAAAGTCCCGAACTATGCATTACAATAG
>JAISIP010000197.1 GCA_031261965.1 Victivallales bacterium
CGTCGGTTTACACGGTTTTTGCCAGCGGGGCGTTGGCGTTGTGGGGAAGTGCGTATTTGCTCTACATCTTTGCCCGGAAAAGAAACTTTCCCCAACCATACGCGGCGGCATTCGGTATAATTTGGCTGCTGATTCCCGGAGTCACCAACTTAAATTTTTCGATATTCTACGGAGTCAACGCGATCGTATTTTTTATCCCGGTTTTCTTCGGATTCTATATGCTTTACGAGTCGAAACGCTATTTCTGGGTGTTTACAGTTTTTCTCTTTTCGCTGACGCTTAAAGAGACGGTCGGAGTTTTTTGGCTGGGCTGGGGGGCTGTGAGTTTTTTGGAGAAACGGCGGCGGGACGGAATTTTGTACGGCTCAATCGGGTTAATCTGGTTTTTGCTTTGCATAAAAGTTTTCATTCCGTACTTTGCCGGGCATGATTATATCTTTTACGGTCAGTTCGATCAATCCGGCGGCGGAATCATCGATATTATACTCTCGCCTTTTACGCGTCCGGCGGAGTTCTGGGGGCAGGTTCTCCGGGTCAAGAATCTGCAATTTTTGCTGCTTTTGCTGTTGCCGTTCTTCCCCGGAGCATTAAACCGGCCGTGGTTGCTCGGAGCGGGAGCGTTGCTGTTGGGCTTCAATTTTATCCGCAACAGCGAGGAGATTGTCAATTTAGCGCAACAGTATCAGGTGGAAAACATTGCGATGTTCGCGGTCGCACTCGTCCTCGGCGTTCGCCGGGTCAAGCCGGGAAATCGGCTGCCGCGCCTTTTGAGCTGGCGTTTGACTGCTCCGAAACTCAAAAATACCCGCATGGCGATGATCGCAGGAACGATGGCTTGCGCTCTCTTTTCTCACTATTTTTTTGCGGAAACTTTTTACAATAAAGCCAATCTCATGCGCATTATCAATTTAGCTGATGTACGCGATGCGGTCGACGAAATGAAAACGTTGATTCCCCCCGGTGAAACGCTCGACGCCGACCTTTTTGTCGCGCCGATGTTTTTATTTCGCAATCCGCTCTACGGGGTAGATCATAAAGCGGAAAAATTTCTCGCTTACCATGTTGTGGATAGTGTCATGAGCTTTCCTTTTGCGCGACACGGGGAGATTTTGCGCGACCCCGATTGGGAGCAAATTTGGCATAAATCGCTTGATGACGGTCGCGTGCTGTTTCTTTTTCGCCGGGTCGAAACTCCGGCAAAGGTCGGGCAAAAATCACCTCTGCCACCCAAGCGCAATTCCACAGAACCAGCGACAACGACACCGCAAATTTCACACTATTTCGACATTGCAATTCACCCCGATAAAACGGGGAGCAAAATCGAATTTCGCTTGCGCCGTCCGCTCCGGGGATTTGCCCGGATATATTTGCGGATTATATTCCCGGACAACACGACAACTCAAAGAAATTTCTTCTTTGCCGATGCCGCACTCGCGCCGGAACAAATGCCTGTTGGCAGCAAATATGAGCTTGCGTTGCCTTGGTCGGCAGAAGAAATCAGTTCGGCAAAACTCCAATTTATTTTGCGCATTTTGTAAAAATGAAGTTGAAAAATCCGCTTTCTCGGATTATTTTATAAGGAAGCAGACATACGCCAATGTAGCTCAGTCGGTAGAGCAATTCACTCGTAATGAATAGGTCGTCCGTTCGATTCGGATCATTGGCTCCATATCTTTTATCGCCCTCCGCTATGCGAGTCCCCAACAAAATGGACGTTTCGGAATGGTTGCTAAGAGCTTATCAACTAATAATTAAAATGTTATGACGAAACACCGGGAACCAGTCGCGCAGTTGAAAAAAATCGGGGATATTTGGAAGAAATATCTACGATTTTTTTCGACAAGTGAATGGCTAATCGGGGCAAGTCAGAGCGTTTTCGTTTATTAGTTGATAAGCTCTAAATACGATGTGTGCCGTATGGAACAGCGGAAGCGGTGTTTTGAGGGCTCAGGATAAAATCGGGGATAAAAATTTCCGCAACGCTTATTTTCACGGGATTAATGCTTCTGCGCTTAAAAATTATCTGTCCAAGTTGGTAAAATGACGAAAAAATCTACTCTTTTGCTTAAATTATCAACAAGTTTGCTGCGAATAGCAATTGCGTTATGTATTGTCCTCTCTGTTCCGACATTGTTCTACTATTTATGGAAGCCGGGAGCAATCAATTCCGAGGGGAAATTAAATCAAGGACAAAATGCGATTTGGCTTGAGCATGGCTGGCTGGGCGATGATGCTTGGTTTGCCCGGAATTCACGCGAAATATCTCGCTATCGCTCTTTCTCACGCATTGTCGAACTTATGCGAAATTTAAAGTTTCAGCAAATCCGTTTTGTCTACCCGCATCTTTGTCCGGCGCAATTCTCCGGAGAAATCGCGCCTTACAACCAAGAGCAAGTGGAGCGTTTTTTAGACGTGGCTGAGGAGTATGATATTATCGTAATCCCATGGGTTGGCGGGGTCTTGGGCGAGTCGGCACGCATAGAAAATCGGCGTTGGCGAACGCAATTTGCCGCATCAATTCAAACGATGCTGAGCGAACACCCCCGTCTTGGCGGCGTTCAAATCAATATCGAGCCGTTGCCTTCCATGAATCAGGATTTCTTGCTGTTGCTCGAAGAGTTGCGTCCAATCTTAAAAGAACGCATTCTCGGAGTTGCCGCTTACCCTCCCCCTACCAGGTGGCAAATGGTTTCGAGTGTACACTGGGAATTGCCGTATCTGACTGAGGTGGCAAAGCGTTCTGACCAAATGGCAGTTATGATGTATGACACCTCCATAAAGCTGGAAAAGTTTTACATCAAACTAATGTGCGAATGGACGCAAGAATTGCAAAATGCATTGGCAAATAGCAACTGCTCTCTTTTGCTCGGAATTCCGGCATATGAAGACAGCGGCGTTAAATATCATTACCCCGAAGTTGAAAATCTGTACTCTTCACTTTTAGGTATCAATGCCGCCAATCCCGGCGGGAATTACATTGGGTGTGCCATCTACTGCCAGTGGGAGGTGACTCCGGAGAAATGGAAAACTTGGCGTTCGCTTTTCTTAGGGCAAACCCCATAAAACACCCATAAAACCTATATTGCACCCATTTGATACCCATTTCTGACACTCTCTTAAGTTTCAATGGGAGCAATATAAAAGCGTAGCAGCACTATGAGAAAAGCTTCATTTTGTAAGCCCGGCAATATTTTTATTTTTTTTAATTTTAGCTATTGACATTGACAACGAATTGTGGTATAATATTAGCAAGGAAACATGTTACCCATGCAAAAAAATACGCCACAACTCAAAGTCAATATCAGAGAAATTGCAAGGCTTGCGAATGTCTCGGTGGCGACTGTTTCACGGACGCTTAAGAATGAACCTACCTCCAAGGTTTCGGCAGAAAAGCAAAAGCAAATTCGTGACCTTTGCGGGCAATTGAAGTATTATCCAAACGAGCATACCCGCAGACTGTTTTCCGGCAACGCCAACACCGTGGCGTTCTTTTTCCCGGATTTCAGAGGTGTCCGGCAAGGTGGATTCCTTGATTCTTATACTTACATCGACCTCAACTTCGGGTCATGCCTGATCGGTGCCCAGTCGGTTTTGCAGAGTCGCGAAATAGATCTGCTTATGACAGCAATTACGCCTGAATTTTTGGAGACTAAGCGTTATTTAAAACTCATTCGCGGCAAGTTGCTTGACGGTATTTTGTTATGGGGTGCACTCGACAACGCGGAGTATGTAAATGAAGTGCTGTCGGAGGGAATTCCGACAGTCATGGTTCAGACGGTAAAAACCAATTGCCAGTGTTCATCGGTTGTCGCCGACGATTACGATGGAATGCGTCAATTAACTGAAAAAGTCCTATCAAACGGACATCGCAAAATTGCGATTGTCGGAAGCAAAGGTTTGGCTTCCTCATGGCGCAACCGCTTAAAAGGGGTTACTGAAACTTTGCATAAGCATGGTATCGCAAGAGCATATATAACCGAACCGGGTGAATTAGGGCATGATTCGGGGCGTGCCGCTGCCCAGGAAATACTCCGAAACGCCCCGGATGTGACTTGTATTATGGCACTATCCGACACTATGGCATATGGGTGTATTGAGATTCTGAAAGAGCATAATATCTCGGTGCCGGAGGATATGTCTGTAACCGGGGCGGATGGTTTGCATTTGCCGGGAAACGCGATTCGTCTGGATACGTTTTTTCATCCCTCATATGAAATCGGCAAACGAGGAGCGGAACTGCTTTTAGATGAAATTTCCGGTAATCGTGAAATCCGAAATTATTGCCTGCCGGTCGAGAATATTACCGGCTCAACATTGACGAAGGCAAGAATTTGATTTATTTGCAATATTAGCTCTCAAGACAAAATAACATTTTTTTACAGAGTACTTGATTTTAAAAATGCATACGGTATTCATAGCGACTATTAAGCATCCTAAAACACAAAGGAGGTCGAAGATGTGCAGATCAGTTAGAATCGAGAGAAAACGCAAGGGGAATTTTACGCTCATCGAACTATTGGTGGTAATCGCGATTATCGCCATACTCGCCGCCATGCTGCTCCCGGCACTCAATCAAGCGCGGGAAAGAGCACGCTCCATTAGTTGCACCTCCAATCTAAAGCAGATCGGGTTTGCTTTTACCCAATATACCATGAACAATGATGACTATATGTTCACAGCGTCTTACGATTCTGACCGCACCGACGACTGGAAATTCTGGTTTTTGCATATACTTAGAGAGATGAAAGGCGATGTCTCCACCACCATCACTCATACACGGGATAAGGTTCTATATTGCCCGACCTCGGAGCTGACAAAAAATGCCAACTACAATAATATTACCTACGGTTACAACCAGTGGCTCAGTTACTGGCGTTCCGCCAATCCGAAGGTCGATGTTAGCGGCGGGGGAATGAGAGTGGCGACAAAAATCGGATCAGTTAAACATCCCTCCAAAGTGATTGCCTTTGGCGACAGTGATGGGGATTTGTATTATGACGAATGGGTGGATGGGAAGGAATATCTTCCGGGATCACGCCATTCCATGAGCGGGAATTTCGCCCATGTGGATGGTCATACGGCAAACTACCGTTTAGCGGAAAACGTGATGGTCACACCGTATAGTTCTGTTTCTGCGGAACTGTGTACCCGCTGGGGGGTGAGACACGCAACCAGTTATGGCGGCAAAAAGGATTGGCTTACGCAATAGGGTTATTTGTAGGGCACCTCTAAAAAACTGGAAACTTGGCTAAAAATTGCAGCTCATATTTGTATGCACACTGCTTGCGCACATCTGGTTAACTCTATGTTAGCCAGACACTTGCAAAATCGCACCTCCAAATTGCGAATCTGCTAATTTTCAACGCAACCCAGTTTTTAGAGATACCCTGTATACTTTTCAATAAATTACGTACACACAAAGGCTACCTCAAAATTATTAACGAGCTAATTGCAAAACTACCTTTTGACATTATTTTTGCAATCAGCAATAACAGCAAGAAAAAATATACCATGACGATCAAACAAACCCTCACCGCGATTTTATGCGTTATATCATTGGGAATTTTCGCAAATGAAATCCCTGTTTTCAACGACAATTTCAGTGTTAAAGAGACATTTGTCGATAACTATTTGCATAAGGGAAATGTCTCCATCGTAAACGGAGAAGCATACATTCCCGCAGGGGGATCTTTAACTATGATGGCAGCTCCTCCACAGGATTTCCGTTTTACGTTTACGTTGAAAATGGAAAAAGAAGTGGATAAGAGCGAACCGTATGGAATTGGTTTTGTCTATTTCGGAAAATACAGGATGCTTTTGCGTACAGACGGATATACTTCCGCAGGGGGTCATATACCAGAATTCAAACTCGGAAATAAATACACATTTGTTATAGATGTCCGAAAGCAGAAAGATGGCGAGCTGGTCACGGCTCGTTGCAATGCGTGGTCAGGACGACCTGTCAGCAAAGTTGTACCGCCCAGAACCGAAAATGATCGAATTTCATTTACGGCATACAAGTGCGATTTTACGGTGGATGATATTTCTATTGCACAGCTGAGCGATAAAACTGCTTCGCCCAATCTGATCGTCAACTCTTCATTTGAGCATCTTCAAGATGGAATGCCGTTGTATTATAATACAGATACACCGCGAAAGTATATGTATCAGCGTCCTTATGAAGAGTTTCTCGACCAAATTGCGATCGATACAAAAGAAAAAGTTTCCGGAAAAAATTCGCTCCGCATTACATTTAAGGATAAAGTCGCAAAAGAAGAAGGGATTTATACGTCCGACACCGGTGTTATTGTCGGACAGCCCGTGGCATTCAGTGTATATTTAAAAGCCGACCGTGACAATCTACCGGCGACCCTGGTTGTATGGGAAAGATATCGAAAATGGAATAGAAAGGAAATCACCCTCTCGAAAGAGTGGAACCGCTACGAACTACTTGTTCCTGCCGCGACATTGCCGTATTTCCGCTGTGGAATTCAGTTAAAAACACCAGGAATTATTTGGATGGACGATCTTCAGCTTGAACTTGCCTCAAAGTCATCGCCATACAAAGAATCAGCGTTAGATGAGCTGAAATTTGTCGAAATCGCGAAAGAGCTTCCAACCTTAACTCCAGTCATAGTACCGCGGCTTGACAAAACACCGGAATTGAACGGAAACATCGATTCATGGATAAGCAAAGCCGCAAAAATCGAAAAATTTTACAACGGCACAAAGGAATCCCAAAGCCACACGGTTAGCTATGTCGGATGCGACGAGAATAACCTCTATATCGGCGTACGCGCATTTGTCAAAGACCCTGCAAAGCTTCAAATGGTAGCAACTCCCCGTGACGATTTCAAGATTTTCAATCAGGAAAACGTTGAAATATTAGTTGATCCCGGTAAAACAAAAACGGAATATTTCCAGTTCGTAGCCGGCGCATCAGGTTCGCAACTGGATTTCGGCAAAGGTGCTAATATTCTGTGGAATGCTGATTGGAAAAATACGGCAAAATACAATGCCGCGAAAAAATGCGTCGATTACGAAATTGCGATTCCGTTGTACTTTTTTGCCTCTGCGCAAATTGTTGGGGATTGGGGTTTCAATATCGGCAGACATGACTCCTCGATAAATGAATATTCCTGCATTTATCCCCAATATAACCTATCATTTCAAGACGTTAAGACATTTCCGATTTTACGCCTCGATTCAGAACTCCTCAAACCGTATGCTGCAAATGTGGCGGAAGCAAATATTGCAGATAATACGCTAAATTGTAAAATTTCCGACAATTCCGGATTAAAGCGCAAATTGAAACTCAGTGTTGTTTCAAATGGCAAAAATATCGCGTCCGGTAACGTGAATGGTACAACGATGCTTTCACTCAACACAACAAAAGATTTTCCTGTCGGAAATAACAATATGGAGTTTACGCTTGAGGACAGCAATGGGAAACGCATTGCGGTGCAAACGCTTTATGTCAAAAAAATTCCTCTCGTTCCTGTTTCCATGACAATTCAGTTCAGCCGTTACACATTGTCCGATACGATCGCTCGTTTCCGCATTGAAGCACCATTGGCAAATACCGATGATTTTACCGCCGAACTTGTCTGCGACTCCGCTAAAGTAACGAAAAAAGCCTCGCCTTTTTTTGAGATGGAGCTCCCTTTGAACGCCATTCCGGCAGGAACTCATCGGGTGGTGTTGACCCTGAAAAATAAAGACGGCAAGAGTATCGCGTCAGCCGACACGAATATCGTAAAAATGCAACTTCCCGAAGGTGCCGCGAGAATCAACAATTTCAGTAAGTGTCTTAATCTTAATGGAAAAAATGTATTTTATTTCATGCCTCTACTGGGTACATCCGGCGGTAAAGATACGGATATTTACCCCAGAATGGCAGACTATCTTGCGGATAACGGCTTCAAGCAATGTATGTTCATTGTAAATAGGAATCTCGGTATTCATAAAGCCGAAGCGTTTTTGCAACAGGCGAAAAAACGCGCAATTACCGTAATTGCCTGGCTTGATAATATTCGTGATCAGAAGCCGGATGATAAAGAGTTGCTTGCGGATATCGAAAGACTTAATCGTATTGGTTGCATAGCCGCATGGAAGGTGCTGGATGAACCTGATCTCTGGATGAAGGAAAACGAGGCAAAACAATGGATGCTCCGGATGATGAAGCTACTTCCGGCATACCCGGTATTTATGAATAATGTCAGTGGTGGAATCAGAAACCGTTATGCAGATTACACTACAGATATTTTGATGCTCGACAACTATATAACCAATACTGAAGGCAAAACAGTTAAAAAAGATGTCATGCCATTTATGGATTTGATTGTCAAAGCGAGCAGTGAATCGCGAAACCAACCCAGATGGTTCTGGCTTGCAGGAAATAATACCCATAACCATTATCGCGAAACCACCGCAAAAGAACAAATTGCTCAAACATGGGGATGTATCGTGACCGGATGTACCGGACTGGCATATTTTATGGGTAGCCCCAACTGGCCCGCCAACTGGAAAGCTTACAAACAATTGAACAAGGACGTCAACGCATTAAACGATGTGATTCTGTCGGAGGGAAAATGCGAAAATGCTACGTTATCCGATAAAAACGTACGTTGGATGACACGCAAATATCAGGGCTATGTCTATGTCTTCGCGGTCAATGTTGATCCCGACCCGGCAGGTATACTTACCGTTACTCTTCCAGGAGAACTTAAATACAACGACACTGTTGAAGTTGAGTTCGAGAATCGAAAAATATCACTCAAAGACGGCAAATTCTCAGACCGTTTTGATGGATATGAAAGACATGTTTACAAAGTCAAATTGAAATAAAAACAAATGAAATTTACACTAAAAACTATGAGTTTGTTTACAAGTTTCGCAACGGTTTTTTCCTGTTTTGCACAATCGGGAAGCAACTCATTTTGCGATGAATATTTGCGAAATGTACGCAAAGTCGAGAAGATTACAAATATGTCCATTGCAATTGAGCAACACGGAAAAACGGCGTATAGCTTTGTTGAGGGCGACCCGGATAAACAGGGCAAGCCGTTTACCGCCGAAACTCAACTTCAGATTGCGTCAGTTACAAAGATTATGACTTCAACTCTCATAATCCGGCTTGTAGAGGATGGCAAAATTTCACTCTACGATAATGTCAGACGGTTCATCCCGGAATTTCCTTTTGATGATGTGTTAATCCTTCATCTGATGACTCACACCTCAGGATGTCAGAATAAGAAAGGAAATTTCCCGAAACAAAAACAACTCTTTTATGAGTCGATGGTAAGAGAATTCCCCTGTGATACTCAATTCCTGTATTACTCCAACGGGTACGATGTATTAGCCGATGTGATCGAACGCATTTCTGGAATGACCATCAAGGAGTTCGGGTACAAGATTATTTTTGAGCCGCTAAAGATGAACCACAGCGAATTTTCTCTGCGCGGTGGTGGCGATATGCGTTCCACTGCGGAAGATTTGTTGAAATTTTCGCGTCATATTCTTGATGTTCGCAAAACGCATAAAGCCGGGATTCTGAAACCGTGTTCAGTCGATCTGATGTTTCGCGAACACACTCGCGGACGCTATGACCGCACCCCCGCATTTTTCCTGAAAAGTGAAACCCGCGTTTTTGGACGTTACTTTGGCGATTTGAATTCAATGGAATCCGTCGGACATGCCGGTGCCAGCGGGTGTTTTCTGCTCCTTGACCCCAAATACGATCTTTCGATCGTGATTCTGACCAACGGCAGTAACACTATTCAGTCCGACGATGCCAACTTCATTCGCATCAACAACTTGCTCATGGGACAATTCGCAAAATAAAGGATATCTCTAAAAACTGGATTGAGTTAAAAAATCGATAGAGTCGTAATTTGGAGGTGCGATTTTGCAAGCATCTGGCTAACATAGAGTTAACCAGATACGCGCAAGGTCGCGCATACAAATACGAGATGCGATTTTTAGCCAAGCTTCCAGTTTTTAGAGGTAGCCTAAAGAGCTAATTGCAAAACTTTTTTGCAATTAGCTCTTTAGCTCTTTACGCAATTTCTCAAGGGGTAATCCCACCACGTTGTTCATATCGCCGTTGACGGTCGCTACGAGCAAATCACCGTGTTCCTGAATCGCATAAGCCCCGGCTTTATCCAAAACATACACCCGGTCAAGGTAACGCTTCGCCGTGTCAGGTTTGAACGGCTTAAAAGTCACCTGAGTCGTCTCGCTCCAAACCCGATGGAATTTCGGATTGCATCGCAGCAAAGCAAGCCCGGTTATCACTTCGTGCGTCCGCCCGGCAAGTTCCATA
Source organism: Victivallales bacterium (assembly GCA_031261965.1). Lineage (GTDB taxonomy): Bacteria > Verrucomicrobiota > Lentisphaeria > Victivallales > Victivallaceae > Victivallis. The sequence goes on from JAISIP010000197.1 coordinate 10,325, forward strand.
AGAATCGCAAACGCATCGGCTTGATTACGCGGTTTGCCGATAATTTTCCCGTTAAACAAAATCATCGTGTCAGCACCAAGCACCAAGTCGGTCGGATGTTTAGCCGCGATTGCCGCCGCTTTGAGTTCCGCATTGTGTTGGGGTAGCAGTCGCAAGTCATAAAGTGCAGTTTCCTCCTCAATTGCGGTAGGCTCAACTGCAAAATCGATCTTCAAACGCGACAGAAGTTCGCGCCGACGCGGGGAGTTAGATGCCAGAATTAACATCCGCTGCTTCGCTTGGCTCGCTTTTCGCTTTTTCCGGTGCAGCAGGAGCGGAAACTGCCCCCTCCCCGGTAAGCGTGTCAACTCGGAATCGAACTTTGCGCAACGATGAAATGCCAAATAAATTGCGCAATGTCTCAAGCAACCGGGGACGAAGTTCCCCGGAAATCTCCGGCAACCCCTTGCCTCCGCCAATGAACGTGCAATAAAGCAAAAGCGAATAACTCTTTCCCTGCCGATACAGCTGAATTCGGCGTACATTCAGCTCGCCGATTTCATCCAGCACCGAACGGGCTGCCTTTTCGATCGCGTCCCGCGAAATAGTTAACTCACCGCCCGCATTGGGAACGACAATCGAACCGCAACGCCGACTGCGAAAAAGCATCCATGCGACAAAACGAATCACCACTAAAAGGATCAGCAATCCGACGATCACAACGACAGCCGTGGCATATCCGCGCATAAAGTCGTCTTTGCCCACTTCAAACCAGAATTCATCAGAAAAAAGCGATTTCAAATCCATGGTCACATCTCCTCAAAGGTCAATCAAAAATCCGTAAAAAAGACGGAACAAGCCTTAGTTCATCGGGATCGTATCGATCAAATCGTCTTCATTTGCCGAATCCTCGTCGCTCGGCGTTGCGTCGTCGATGTCCTGAAAGATAACACCAACTTTTGTCACCGTCATGCCGGTAACTTTTTCGACCCCTTCAATCACCGCTTTTTGCACTTTGGGTGCAACTTCCGGGATATTAAAACCAACCTTTAAAATCAGTTTCAGCTCGATAGTCACGCGGTTATTGTCGTCCATCTCGATCGTGATCGCCCGGGTCATCCGGCGATTGCCGACGAATTCCGCGAGATTATCCACCAGCGAACTGCCCACCAGCCGAGAAACGCCATCGACCGACAACGCTGCCTTGCGTACCAATGCGGCAATTACATTTTCGTGAACTTTTACGTCGCCAAGCCCGGAATCCTCCACCGCCGCCGCGTTGCGGCTCTCGGTTTGCGATGTCGCTGCTTTTTTTCTGCTTGTTGCTGTCGGCTTCATTTACCGTCCTCCTTATGTTGCGAACTCTCTTGCATAAAGCGTTCGACAAACCCGGTATCGTATTTTCCCTCGTTGAAACTCTTGTGCGAAACAATTTGCTTCTGAAACGGAATCGTTGTCTTGACCCCTTCGATCGTCATCTCGTCAAGTGCCCGGCGCATAGTCGAAAGCGCATCGGCACGATTCCGCCCCCAAACAATCAGTTTGCCGATCATACTGTCGTAATAAGACGGTATCTTATATCCGGTGTACGCATGTGAATCGACCCGCACATTGGGTCCCCCTGCCGGAATGTACAACGACAGCAACCCCGGACTCGGCGAGAAATTGTTGAACGGATCTTCCGCATTGATTCGGCACTCGATCGCATGACCGTTGATCACCACGTCTTTCTGACGAAAACTCAATCGTTCCCCCGCCGCAACTCTAATTTGTTCTTTAATCAGATCAAGCCGGGTTACTGCTTCCGTCACCGGGTGTTCCACCTGAATACGGGTATTCATCTCCATAAAATAAAAGTTGCCGTCGTCGGTGTAGAGAAACTCAATTGTCCCGGCACTGGTGTAATTGGCCGCTTTTGCCGCCTTGACCGCCGCCGCGCCGATACGTTCGCGCAATTTAGCCGAAAGCGCCGGCGATGGTGCTTCTTCGATCAACTTTTGGTTGCGTCGCTGCACACTGCAATCGCGTTCACCCAGGTGCACCACATTACCGTGATTATCGGCGATAATCTGGATTTCGATATGACGCGGATTCTCCAGGTACTTTTCCATATAAAGCGCGCCGTTGGCAAACGCACTCTCCGCCTCGGTGCGAGCCGCATGGTAACCTTGAACCAGGCTTGCATCGTTGCGTGCAATACGCATACCCCGACCGCCGCCGCCGGCCACCGCCTTGATGATCACCGGGTACTTGAGCTGATGCGCCATTTTTAACGCCTCCTGCTCCGAAAACAGTATCCCGTCGCTGCCCGGGGTGGTCGGAACCCCCGCCTTTTTCATCGTATCGCGGGCAACCGCCTTATCTCCGAGGGCACGCATTGCCTCCGGGGTCGGTCCGATAAATGCGATACCGTGTTTTCGGCACGCTTCCGCAAAATAGGCGTTTTCAGAGAGAAAACCATAGCCCGGATGAATCGCGTCAACGTCGCAAATCGCCGCGACCGAAAGAATGCGGTCAATGAGCAAATAACTTTGATTCGACCGGGCAGGTCCGATACAGACCGCCTCGTCCGCCATACGCACCGGCAAACTGTCGGCATCCGCCTTGGAATAGATCGCTACAGTCCGTACCCCGAGTTCCCGGCAAGCCCGGATAACGCGAAGTGCGATCTCCCCCCGGTTGGCAATCAGGATTTTATTAAACATAGTATTTTACCGTCACTTTAACTTATGCAATTACGAACAGCGCTTCGCCATATTCGACCGGCTGACCGTTTTCCACTACAATTTCTTTGATAACTCCGCTCTTTTCGGCTTTGATTTCGTTCATGACTTTCATTGCTTCGATAATACCCACGACCGTGTCCGCCGTTACCTTGTCGCCGATTTTCACAAACGGCTTGGCATCGGGCGATGAAGCACGATAAAACGTCCCGACCAAAGGAGAGTCGATCGTTTCGGCAGCTTCCTGCGCCGGAGCTTCCGGCATTGCAACCGGGTTTGAAGCCGCCGGAGTCGAAGCCGGAGCAACCGCCGCAACCGGGGCGGGTGCCACATGAGTCAAGATCTGAGTCGGAGCATTGCCACCGCGACGAATGCAAAGATTATACTCCTCGGCTTCAATCTTGAATTCGGTCAAATCATGGTCACTCATCAGCTTGACTATCGTCTTGATTTCTTCGATTTTCATTGCACAAAACTCTCCCTAAAGATATTGGGGTTTTAGAATACCTCTAAAAACCGGAAACTTGGCTGAAAATTGCAGCTCATATTCGCATGTACGACTCTGCTCTTATCTGGTTAACTCCATGTTAGTCAGATGCTTGCAAAATCGCACCTCCAAATCATGCATCTACGGATTTTCAACGCAACATAGTTTTAAAAGATACCCTTTAATGATTTTTATTTTTGGTTTGCTTTCGCAAATGGGAATACAATCCACGGAACGCCAATTCGTAAGAATCAGCACCGAACCCGGCTACCACGCCAATACAAACCGGGGCAATAAAGGAGTGTCGGCGAAACTCCTCACGAGCGTGGACATTGCTCAAATGCACCTCAACAGTCGGAATTTTCACCGCCGCAATCGCATCGCGAATCGCAACTGACGTATGAGTGTAAGCCGCCGGATTGAGCACAATTCCGGAAACTCCTTCCGCAACGGTTTCGCCGATTCGATCGACGATCGCCCCCTCGTAATTGGACTGAAAATCAATCAGCTCGCAACCGAGTTCGGCGGCAAGTTCTCTTAAGCGTGACGTTATCGCTTCAAGCGTATCGTCGCCATAGATGCCCGGCTCTCTATAACCCAAGAGCTGAAGATTTGGCCCATTGATCAACAATATTTTCATAGTCGTTTACTATAGCACAAGGTTTTTGAATTTTCCAATTTTTCGGTGATATTCCCGACAAATTTGAATGTTTTTGGAGGAAGTTGCCGAATTTTTACTTTAATTCCCGCATTTCGATTTGCGGAACACCTTGCAGCTCGATCAAGCTGTTTTCGTTGAATGGAGCGGCGACCGTTTCAGATTTACGCACCCCGGCAAGAATCATCACTCCGGCGACGATCAGGGCAATCACCAGTAACGCGATCACTCCGGCAATCACCATAATTAACTGGCGTAATTTTCGCTCATTTTCTTCGCTTATCTCATGATCCACCACTGATTTGGTGATGTCCTCAGGCAATTCGTATTGCAACTGCTCGCGCAATCCGGAAGTCAGAGTGTCCGCATCGGTCTTCGAGACCCCGTAAAGGGCGCAAAGCTTGCGAATATAGCCCATAACATAGACTGTCTGCGGGAGATTTTTATAGTCTTCCGCCTCCAGCGCTTCCAGATAAGACTCTTTTATTTTAGTCTCCAGGGCAAGCTGTTCAATCGTGTAATGGGAGCGTTGTCTAAGATCCGACAGGCAACTTCCGAGCGACCCGGCATCTCCGAGCGGACGGGAAGCCATCGACCTCCCTGAAGTCGTCGGAACTTCACGCACCTCGGAATCCACCGCCATAGGCAGCTCGTCCTGTCCAAGTTCCAATTGATCGCGCTTTAAATTTTCCATACGCTTTGTTCTGTTGATTATGGGTATCTAACTAAAGGCTACCTTTAGGCTATCTATAAAATCTGGAAACTTGGTTAAAAATTGCAGCTCACAATTATATGCGCGACCTTGCGCGTAGCCGGTTAACTCTATGTTAGCCAGACACTTGCAAAATCGCACCTCCAAATTGCGAATCTGCTAATTTTCAACGCAACCCAGTTTTTAGAGATACCCTTATGAGTAACTAACTAAAGGCTGCCTCTAAATATATCGCACTTATAAGATTTTTACAATCTCAGATTCTCTTATTGATCGTTCATACCGTCAAAAATCAAAATTTCACGCTTGTTGCCACTGCCGGATGCCGCCCCGACGATGCCGCGTTCCTCAAAAAGATCCATAATCTCCGCCGCCCGGTTATAACCGATCTTCAGTCTCCGCTGCAAATAACTCGTACTGGCCTTTCGATCCAACACCACAACTTCAAGTGCCCGGCGCACGTTATCGTCATCGCCCGGATGCATATATTTCTTTATCATAGGGGCAATATCGGAATAATCGTCATCGTCGTAGTCAGTGAGGTTTTCGTCGATATTTTCGTCCATCGCCTCCTCTTCGGCAACAACCTGCGCATTAAAGCTTTGCGGCAACTGATCGGACACGAACTTGACCACCTGTTTAATGTCTTCGTCTTTTACCCACGCGCCTTGCACACGCTCAAGATCCATTCCTCCCGGAGCTAAAAACAGCATATCGCCCGAGCCGAGCAATTTCTCCGCGCCGTTTTGGTCGAGAATCACCCGGCTGTCTACCATCTGACCGACCCGGAAAGCAATGCGGGTCGGCAAATTCGCCTTGATCACCCCGGTGATGATTTGCGTTGACGGACGTTGGGTGGCGACCACAATATGCACTCCCGCCGCCCGCCCAAGTTGGGCGATTCGGGTAATATACGCCTCGGAATCCTTGCGGGCATCGGTCATCATCAGCTCGGCAAGCTCATCGATAATCACAATCAGCACCGGCATTTTCGCCGGAACTTCCACTCCGTTCTCATCGATAATCGGCTCCGGGTTGTTCCGTTCGTTGTATTCCGCAAGCTTTTTTACCCCCGCTTTTGCCAAAACATGGTAACGCTTCTCCATTTCCGTAACCGCCCAACGCAACGCGATCGGGACTTTTTTGGAATCGTTGATCACCGGGGTAATCAAATGCGGCAACCGCTTATAGTCTTCAAACTCCACAATCTTGGGGTCAACCATAATCAACCGCAACTCGTCGGGAGAAAACCTAAAGAGCAAACTCATAATCA
>JAISIP010000198.1 GCA_031261965.1 Victivallales bacterium
TCGTATGAAAGTTTTTCCGGCGGCAACATTGAGGGAAGCCGTATCTATTTTAATAGACGGGAACCATTTGCCCTGTCACGCCGATTTGCGCGAATACATCGGCAGACTCACCACCGGACGCGAACCTGATTTCGATGAAGTCAAAGGCCAGACCATGGCACGGCGTGCCATGGAGATTGCCGCCGCCGGCGGACACAATGTGCTGATGAACGGCAGCCCAGGAACCGGCAAATCGATGATCGCCATGCGATTGCCCGGCATCTTGCCGCCGATGACCATAGAAGAAACCCTCGAAACCAGTCGCATCCACAGTGTGTTGGGTTTGCTCTCAGACGGGCGACCGTTGCTGAATTCCCGCCCGTTCCGCTCACCCCATCATACCATCAGCGATGTCGGGCTGATCGGCGGCGGCAAAGACCCGAAGCCAGGCGAAATCAGTTTGGCGCATAATGGAGTGCTGTTTCTCGACGAGATGCCGGAGTTCAAACGCAATGTGCTTGAAGTCTTGCGCCAACCCCTTGAAAACGGTTTTATCACCGTCAGTCGCGCCGCCGGAAGTTGCACCTTTCCGGCACGCTTTATCCTCTGCGGCGCGATGAACCCGTGTCCGTGCGGACGCGGCGAATACGAGTTGGGTTGCACTTGTAAGCTCGAGGAAAAACGACGCTATCAGAAACGTATCTCCGGACCGTTGATCGATCGAATTGATTTGCTTATCCCGGTTCGGCAGCTTTCACAAGATGAACTTATCGCCGCTCCGAACGGGGAATCCAGCGCGACCATTCGTAAACGCGTGATCAAAGCCAGAGAAATCCAACGCGAACGTCTCGGCAAATTCGGACTTTTTTGCAACAGTCAAATGAGCAGTCGCGATTTGCAAAATTTTTGCAAGATCGCCCCGTCCAGCGCGGTGCTGTTGCGTTCGGCAATCACAAAATTCAAACTCAGCCCGCGAGCCTATGACCGGATTCTCAAGGTCGCCCGCACCATAGCCGACCTCGCCGCCTCGGATTCCATTTGCGACGAGCATATTTTTGAGGCGATCACCTATCGCAAATCCGCCGCCGTTTCGCAATAGGGCAACCATATGAACAAACAATCCGAAAAGCCAAAATACAGCGCGATGGAAAAATCAATGCGCCTGCTCACCAGTCGTGCCTTGACCGAACGCGAACTTTATACCAAGCTCAAAGCCGCCGGCTATACGTCGTCGGAAATTCGCGATGCCATTGCCGAGTGTCGAAAACGCGGCTTTGTCAACGATGAAGCATTTGCCGAGGATTACGCCGATATTTTGGCAAGTCGCGGTCTGGGCAACAAAAAAATAAAAATGGAGCTTTACAAGCGTGGCATTCCCCGGCAGCTTCAAGAGCAACCGCTCGAAAAAACCGCGGAAAACGAAAGCGAACGCGCTATGCAGGCACTTGAATACAAATTGCGGTTGCTCGCCAAAGAGACCGACCCGCGCAAAAAACGTGAAAAAGCTTTTCGCTTTTTGGTCGGACGCGGATTTTCTTTCGACAGTTGCCAGGCGGCGATCGGCAAAATCGATTTTACGGAAACCTTATCTTCTTTTCCTGACGATATTTAACCAAAGTCACCCGAATTGTCGCAATCGACGTAAAAAAGGTCGTGACATGATCCCGCAAAGACTCCGCGACTTTTTCGTTGGCACCTTTGGGGGCACTGACTTTTTTTGAGTTGTCGTCGGCGATTTCCAGCAGCCAGTTTTGATAGTCATCAACCGACACATTGTCCAAGGTCGGCTTGGGTCGCTCTTTTCTCTCTTGCACTGAGAGATCCTGACGAAATTGTGGCGCATACTCGCGCATGGAAGTATACTTAAATCTGCATCTGTACCCACGGAGATTCGGAGAATTGATATAATCAAACACATTCTTGATCTGATTCATCGCGACGGTTAAATTGGGCAGCTTGCTACCGGCGTTTGAGGCGATACTCTGAATGGAACGCCCCATAACGATCACTTCAAAAAGCAGATCGCTCTTGGCGCGATATTCGTCGGAGTCCGTTCGCATCGGTTGCCAAAATACCCGCTCAAGCCGATCGAGTTTCGCAAACATATCATCCAACTGATCGGCGTTGAGTGCAAACGGCAAGAATATTGCCAGTGAAATCAAAATATTTGCAAAACTCCTCATTAGCAATATCTTATCCTATTTTGCCGCCAGTCTTTTGGCGATTTTCTCCGCAACTTTTGCCCCTTCATTATCATCGTAACGCTTTTGCCGCCAATTCCAATGAAAGCCGTCTTCGACTCCCCGCGGAATCACGTGCAAATGAGCGTGCATAACCACTTGTCCGGCGGCGGTGCCGTCAGCCAAATGCAGATTAAACGCCTCGTAATCAAGTTCGCGTTTTTGCGCAATCCCAATGCGCGAACCGATTCGGAACATTCTGCCCGCCGTCTCCTCGGGAATCGTCGCGGACGATTCGTGATGTTCCTTGGGAATCACCAGTGCATGTCCGAAATTGATCGGACCAATATCGAGAAACGCATAGATAAGCTCATCTTCGTAAATTTTATACGACGGGATCTCCCCTTTGACGATCTTGCAAAAAATACATTCCGCCATTTTTTTTATTTCTCCTTAAAGAGTTCGATAATTGATTTTTGACTGCCGAAAACCGTAAGCTGATCGCCCTTTTCTAAAATCGTCTCCGGCGTCATAACCGTCTCGGAAGATCCGCCCGGTTTGCGGAGCAATAAAACCGTGATATTGAATCGGTTGCGCAAATCGAGTTTGCGCAGCGTCTGCCCCGAAAGCGACTCCGGGACTTTCACTTCGGCGATTGCCGAGCCTTTAAACTCAAACAAATCAGTGATATTGTCCATGGTGAGTTTTCGCGCCAGCCGTTCGGCGACATCCTGTTCAGGCAGAATTACTTCATCCGCGCCAAGCCTAAAGAGAATCCGCTCCTGAATCGCGGTGTTCGCCTTGACGATAACCTTGCTCGCCCCCTCTTGCTTAACCAGCGTCAACGCCAAAACCTGATCTTCAAAGTGAGAACTCATACTCAAAATCACCGCGTCAAATTTTCGTATGTCAAGCTCATGCACAACCTCTTCATTGCTGACATCGGCAATAATCGCCTCGGTCACTTTGTCGCGCAGCTCGTCAACTCTTTGCTGATCGATATCGACTCCGAGAACAGTGTTTCCGGCTTTGGTCAAAGCAGTCGCAAGTTTCGCCCCAAACGATCCCATTCCCAATACGGCATAATGATTTTTCGCCATTTCTTTATTTCCTCCTTAGGCTACATCTAAAAAACTGGAAACTTGGCTAAAAATCGCATCTTGCATTCGTATACGCGACCTTGTGTGTATCTGGTCAACTCAGTGTTAGCCAGATACTTACAAAATCACGTCTCCAAATTGCGAATCTCTCGATTTTTTATTCCAAGCCGGTTTTTAGAGATAACCTTTATCCGATGATAATTCGCTCTTCCGGGTAACGCAATCGCCGCGTTTTTTCTCGGCTCAACAAAAACAGCATAATTGTAAACGGACCGATTCGCCCGACGAACATATAACACGCCAGATAAATTTTGCCGAACATCGTCAAACTCAACGTCGCTCCGGTGGTGAGTCCGGTCGTGCTGATCGCCGAAGCCGATTCAAAAAAGCACTCCATCATCGTAAACCGCTCCGGCGTGAGCAAATGCAAAAAAACAGCTCCGAGACAAGTGAGCAAAATAAAAGTTACAATCACCGTATACGCCCGCAACACATTGGCGATCGGAATAGTGCGTTTAAACATCCGCACCTCGGGATTCCCCTTAAAAGTACCAATAATCGAAGCTACCGCAAGTGCCACGGTGCTCACTTTCATTCCCCCCGCCGTAGAGCCGGGTGCCCCCCCGATTAACATTAAAATGATCAACAACATCTGACTTTCCGGCGGAATTTTGCCGATGTCAACACTGTTGAATCCGGCGGTTCTTGCCGAAATAGACTGAAAGATCGCATCGTACCAGCTCAGATTGGTTCCTTTTGCCAGCCCGTTTAACCAGAGCAACACCGTTCCGCCGACAATCAAAATCAAAGTGGTTGTCAGCACCACCCGGGAATGAACCCGCAATCGGTAGTCTTTGCGCCGGAAAGCCATCAAAAGATCGTAAATCACATAGACTCCGACTCCGCCCAGCACAATTAACGCGGCAATCACCATTTGCGTCCAACGCGCCTGCCCTATCATGCTATCCGGCAACGGCGAAATTCCGGCGTTGCAAAACGCTGAAATCGAGTGAAACACCGAGTACCATATCGCCTCGTCCCACGCGTATTTTGCCCAAAAACCGGGGAGTAAAAGCAAGAAACCGACCGCTTCGCTGAACAACGCGTATTCTACAACCGTCCGAATCAACCCCTCGGTACCGCGCAGCGAAAAATTATCCGTCAAGGTTGACATCAACAACGTGTTGCTAAACGACAACCCGCGACCGAGCAGCAACAAAATCAAAGCCGATAGCGTCATTATCCCGATGCCGCCAAATTGAATCAGCAGAAGAATGATCAGTTGACCAAACCAGGTAAAATCGCACACCGAAACCGAAGCCAGCCCCGTGACGCAAACCGCGCTGGTCGCGGCAAAAAAAGCGTCAACCCACGGCAAATCGCCGGCGTAAGACCACGGTAACTTCAACAGCAACGTACCAACTACAATCAACACGACAAACGCGAGAATAAATAGCGATTGCCCTTTTTTGACAAATCCAATTACCATTGCAAAAGCCCTGTTCCTTTTGCTACCAGCCTTCGGTAAAAGAAGCGACCACCTGCTTGGCGGCATCGTAAGCCGCCTGACTCATTCCGGTCATTCGCCCGGTCGTTTGATCCGGACCAGTCTGGAAATTAGCCCGCCCGCTAACCTGACGCGCCGAGATCATCGGTTTTACCCGCCCCGGAATGACAATGGAATACTCTATGGTCACAGTAGCACGCCATTCGTTGGGTAGAAAAATTTCGTTGTCCTTTTCCGTCCGGGATTTTTTCGCCCAAGATACTTCCGTGAACTTTGCATCGATAATTCGGGCATAAACAATACAATCGGCATCTTTTTCACCCACTAACTTCAATGAGCCGTCGGTCATAAAACGCTCACAGAGCAGATTGCGAACTTGAGCAGTCAGATTGTATTCCAAAGTCTCGTTCTGTACCGGGGCAACCGCCACGGTTTTTATTTGCGGATGCATTAAGCTACCCACCCGGTATCCGCACCCACCGCAAAAAACCAAAAACAACGACACAACGATTAAAATTCTCTTCATTGTTTTACCTTGCTTTCTTCCGGCGTTGCCGTTTCTACAGGAACATTCTTAGGTTTGATCCCGAGATCGTAAATCGGCAAAAGATATTTGCGGTTGTTGCGTCCCGGGACAATCAAAAGTTTGCCCGATTCCTCCGGGAGTTGATACGCCCGATAACGCTGTAACCGGGAATCCTTTGACGCGACAAAATCATCGGGAACAAAGTTTTTGTCAAGTTCAACCAATTTTTTTTCGGACTCTTCTGCCGATTTCGTGTCGGGAAACTCCTTTATCACTTGCGCAAAATAGCGTTCAGCCGCCTCTTTGCGACCGGATTTTACGTAAAATTCGGCGATGTCGAGCAATCTCTCTGATTGAATGTCCCGACTTTTTGCCAAAATCGTTTGTACATAATCGTTTTCCGGCGCGTCGGGAAATTTGCTTTGAAACTCTCTGAATATATCATACGATTCACGCGCGTAACGCGCATCTCCGTCGCCGCGCCGGGACAATTCAAAAAGCCCGTTGCCAAGCGCAAGATATGCCCATTTGCACTGCGAAGAGTCGGGGAACTCCTTAATTATCCGGCGAAGTTCGTCCAAAGACGCTTTGACGTCCCCGGTCTGGTCGAGCAAATACGCCAGGCGCAATCGGGCAGCCGGCGCATTGGGCGAAAACGGCGCACGCTCCAACGCTTTGCGATAAATTTCAATACTCTTGTCGTCACCGACCAGCCACGGAATCCAGCGCAACCCCCAAAATGCCGGCTCGCGTACTCCGTCAACATACATTTTGCCCAGTTCGTACTCTCGATTCACCATTTCGACAAAATCGGCATATTCAGGATAATCGGTCAGCATTCGCTCAATCGCTTCAAATTCCTGATACGGCAGTTTGCGCATCCGAAGCGCGGCAATCCTTGCCCGCAACGCATTGGACTTTATCACCGCCGAATCCGCATAAAGCTCCGCTTCGGCAAATTTCTTGGAGGCATCGCGATAATTTTGTGATTCATACTCCTGCCGCCCCTCCCGATAAAGTTCGGTCGCCTCGCGGTCACCGGCAAAGAGTGCAAATGCGCCGGAGAACAAAAGCGCAACAAGCGTCAATTTTCCGCAATTGGTCATAAGCCCCCCTTAATCCGTCTTGAATTACATCAATTTCAGCCCGGGCAGATCCTGCACATCGATAAACCCGCTCACCAGCCCGGCATCGTCAGTAACGACAATATCATCGATATGACGATTTTCAAGCACTTTTAACACTTCCACGGCAAGTTGGTCGGCGCGAACCGTCACCGGATTTGCCGTCATAACTTCCTCCATGAGGTGTTCAAGCACGGTCATATCTTTCTCCGCCCAACGCCGAAAATCGCCGTCGGTAAAAATTCCGAGCAGACGGTGACTCGCATCTTCGATAATCGCCGAACCGCAACGCATCTTGCTCATACAGATAATCGCCTCGCGTACCGTCGCGTCCTTGCCGACAATCGCCGAGCGGTCGCGTCCGCGCATAATATCCCCGGCACGCAAAGTAACCATCCGCCCGATCGCACCGCCCGGATGCAACCGACCGTAGTCGCTCTTGGTAAACCCTTGCTCATCCAAAAGAACCATCGAGAGTGCGTCTCCCAAGACCAAAAGCGCCGTAGTCGTGGTGGTCGGGGCAAGGTTAAACGGACATGCCTCTTTGGGGACGGGCATTTCAATTGTCAGATCGCTCATCTTACTCAAACTTGAATCTTTGCTCGCAGTAATCGCGACCAATTCCACTCCGAGCCGCTTCGCCGGAGTCAAAACCGCCAAAAGTTCCTCCGTCTCGCCGGAATAAGACAGCGCGATTAACAGATCGTTTTTTTGCATAATGCCCAAATCGCCGTGACGCGCCTCCACCGGGTGCATAAACACCGAGGGAGATCCGACACTTGAGAGCGTCGCGGCAATCTTTTTGCCGATATAACCGCTTTTGCCCACCCCGGTAAGCACTAATTTACCGCCACTTGAGATGGTTTTCATGCAACGTTCAACCAGCATTTCAAAGGATTCGCCGAGGTTATCCCGCACGGAAGTTATTCCGCAAATCTCAGTATCGAACACCTCGCGTGCCCGCGCAATAATCGTTTTTTTCATTTAAGTTCACATTTCCCTGTGCGATACATAATTTACAGCCGACTTGAGCGAATGTCCGTAACGATGATTCCGCGTGCGCCGATCTCATAAAGCTCGTCCATAATTCGATTGTACTCTTTGCGCAACACCATCGAAGTCACCGCCACCCAATCGGGATTCGCCAATGGCGCAACCGTCGGGGCTTCAATACCCGGAGTGATCGCACAGGCTGCTTCAAGCGAACTGCGCAAAATATCATACTGCACCATGGCGTAATTGCCCGCGACGATAATCCCTCTCAAGCGCGCCATAAGTTTTTTCACCTCAGCACATTCGCTGATTTGGGTGGATCGACCGATAAGCACTGCTTCGGAATGCAGCATAGGTTCCCCGATCACCTCCAGCCCCGCCTCGCGCAAAGTTCCGCCGGACTCGACCACATCGGCAATAGCGTCCGCCACACCGAGGCGTATTGAGATCTCCACCGCGCCGTCCAGCCGGACAATGCGGCAATTTAACCCCAATTGCTCTAAATTGCAACGCAACAAATTCGGATATGATGTGGCGATGCGTTTGCCGTCCAACTTGTCTACCGTAAGACCGGAATTTTTCGGCACGGCGAAACAGAAGCGCGAACGCCCGAATTCCAACGGCATAAGTTCGGAGACTTCCGCGCCGCTGTCGGCCTGCAAGTCCCGCCCGGTAATGCCGAGATCAAGCACCCCGTTGCCAACGTAAAGAGCGATGTCACGCGGACGCAAAAAGATAAAATCGATATCATTTTCGCGATCGCTGACCACCAATTCCCGGCTGTAGCGGGAACACTTGTACCCCGCCTCCCCGAGTAACCGAACTGCGGCTTCAGAAAGCGCACCCTTGTTCGGAATCGCCATTTTCAACATAATCGTGCAAATCCTAATTTAGGATACCTCCAAGACAAGAAAGCTTAGAAATTTCCCGTTAGAGGTATTTATAAACGTCTTTTAATTCAAGTTCATTTGCAATCATCATCACCTGCAAATGATAAAGCAGCTGCGAAATCTCCTCGGCGGTTTTTTCGCGACCTTCGTATTCGGCGGCAATCCAGACCTCGCCCGCCTCTTCGACTATTTTTTTGCCGATGAAGTGTTTGCCTTTATTTAACTCCTTTACCGTTCCGGAATTGGGATCGGCGGCGGAGACTTTGGCTTTTAACTCCTCGAACAACTCATCAAATGTTTTCATTCTTCAACCAATTTTTGTATTGTAACACAATGGATAATATAGCCCCCGGATACCAAAAAAGCAATAAATGCACCCAAAATTTCCGCAAACTGCAAAAAAACCCGCAAATATCCCATAACTTCCAAGAGCAGGTGTTATTGGATTCTCGCGGACGCAAGAATGACAATGGGATAATGGAAAAATAAAGAGGAATGGGTTTTATCTCCCCGCCACGCATTCGGCTACCTTGCGTTTAGTCACCGCCATGATGCCGGACGAACAAATCAATTCAAGCAAATCAGCTTTTTCAGATCCTTAGAATTGAATTTACCTCTAAAAACTGGAAACTTAGCTAAGAATCGCATCTCGCATTCGAATGCGCGACCTTGCTCGTATCCGGTTAGCTCCGTGTTGGCCATATACTTGCAAAATCACTCTTTAAAATTGCGAATCTGTCAATTTTTACCTCAAGGTGAGTTTTTAGAGATACCCTTATGCATGGGTAGTTCCCCTGTTTTGAAATTGGTCTTCACGTAATTATTATTTTTTATCGCGGATCTCTTTCAGTACGTCCAGAATAGAGAAAGCGAGCATGAGTATTTCGAACATCATGTGGGTGATTAATGGTGAAAAAACCAAGATCAGCACCCCAAAGCAAACATCCATAAATGAATTTTCTGTTATTCCTTGAATGGTTTTGACGATTCCGAAAATGATGCCTGAAATCGCCAGTAGCAGCCAAAGCCATTTCAGGATAATCGCAATAAGCATGATCTTGAAATTCAGGAAATCAAAAAAAACTTGAAACACCCAGTTTATACCTCCATTGACCGCTTGCGCCGGACTCGCGTCGGGATTCTTCGTCTGATTCATTGACGCTTTGATTTCGTTGATAGCATTCCGTGCGTTATATTCGCCTGTCCGGTGCGGGGGCTGTTCAGGTGGAGGCGGCGGTTTAGGCATCTCCTGTCGCGCGGCGGGGACGATGAAATTATTGCCACAATCCTGACAGGCGAGAGGGCGGTTGCGCCATCCATGATCGATGCTGTAATGTTGCTGGCATTTCGGGCAAGATATTTTCAGGTAATTCTGATTCTCTTCCATGATCTTGGCGGCAAGATAAAATTCATCATCGTAGATCACAAATGAAGCAGAACAACTCGGGCAGCGAAACAGTTGACCGTCGATAGAAGCATCAACGGAAAAGCTCTCGCCACACGCTGAACACTGTACTTTCATAATTTCTCCTGTTAAAATAATTCAATTACCTCACTACTGTCCGATAAAAATTTTCGGAATTGATTGTTAAAATCGGGACTTGTTCTATATTAGTAATGCATAAAACACTAATATTGAACAGAAAGTCCCGAACTATGCATTACAAT
>JAISIP010000200.1 GCA_031261965.1 Victivallales bacterium
GAATCGTGCTTCACGCCGGGTCTTTGCTGGCAATCGTGCTATTTTACCGCAAGACGTTATGGCAGTTTTTGAACCCCAAAATGTGGCGTCTGGCGTGGATGCTCATTATTGCGACAATTCCTGCCGGAGTTGCGGGAGTTGCGCTTGAAGCATCAGGATTCGCCAAAGAGTTGTTCGGCAATTTATTTATGATCGGTTTTACCTTTCTAATTACCGGGACTTTGTTGCGCCTCTCGGAAAAGCCGAAGCTTGTAGTCAACTTAGGTGACAAGAGAGATGCGCAATCCACTCCGCTGGAAAAAATCACCTGCAAACAAGCCATCGCAGTCGGCATCGGGCAAATGTTCGCAATTCTGCCGGGATTGTCGCGTTCCGGCACAACTATCACGGTTGGGATTTTATGCGGCATAAATCGCAACGCGTCCGGGATGTTTTCATTTTTAATGGCGATTCCGGTTATCGCCGGTGCTACAGTGATTCATCTCTACAAAATAATCAAAAATCCTCCGCAATCGGATGATGTCGGATTTCTGCCATTGGGAGTAGGACTCTTGATCTCGGCACTGATAAGTTTCGGTGCTTTATCGTTTTTAACCAAGCTTATCCAGCGCGGAAAACTCAGCTATTTTACCTGGTATTTATACATACTCGGTTTCGCTGTTATTTTTTGGCAAATCGCAATGACGATCAAAAAGGTAAATTGATCATGAAAAAACTTTTGTTTATCGGTGCCGGCAAAATGGCTACCGCCATCGCCGGCGGATTGGTCAAGGCAAAGGTGTTTGCCCCGGCTGAACTGCAAGCGTACGATGTCAACTCCACGGCGGCGGCTGATTTCACCCGGGCTACCGGGATTCCATGCGCAACGGAAAATTGCGCCGCGCTAATCGAAGATTCCGAGCGGGTGCTTTTGGCGATCAAACCTCAAGTTATGGTCAAAGCTTTGACGGAACTTTCGGGAAAACTCGCCGACAAAACGATAATTTCGATTATCGCCGGAGCGACGTTAAATCGGCTCGCCGAACTGACAGGAAGCAGCAAAGTTATCCGGGTTATGCCCAACACGCCCGCGCTGATCGGGAAAGGGGCAGCCGGGATCGCCGCCCTGCCCGGAGTGGACGATGCCGAGTTTGCACTATCCGAGAAAATTTTTGCCGCTGTCGGCGTGGTTATAAGAGTTGAAGAGCATAATCTCAATGCCGTAACCGCGCTGTCGGGCAGCGGTCCGGCATACGTGTTTGAGTTCATTCAGGCACTGGCGGACGGCGGCGTGGCATCGGGACTTTCCCGGGCGACGGCGACCGAGCTTGCCGTGCAGACGGTAATCGGTGCGGCGGAGATGGTAAAATTGACCAAATTGCACCCGTCCGCGCTGAAAGATCAAGTTACCAGCCCCGGGGGAACGACGATCCGGGCGTTGGAGGTATTAGAAGACCGGGCGTTTGCCGGAACCGTGATTCAGGCGGTATGCGCCGCCTGCCGCCGTTCGGAAGAATTGGGTAAAAACTGATTGGAAAGGATGTAAATGAACGACACTGCCGGGACTCTCTCAGTTGTCATGCCAGCCTATAACGAGGAGCAAACCATCGAAACTATCGTCGAACGGGTGCTGTCCCGCGTTGAAGTCGGCGAATTGCTGATTGTAAATGACGCCTCGACCGACCGCACTTGGGAGGTTTTGCAAAAGTTCGCCGATAATCCCCGCATCCGTCTTTTTAACCAGGCGGTGAATCAAGGCAAAGGCGCGGCACTGATTCGCGGATTCGCCGAGGCACAAAAGCCGTTCGTTATCGTGCAAGATGCCGATTTTGAATATACCCCGGAGGATTATCCGACGGTGCTTGCTCCATTGCTTGCCGGTCAGGCGGATGTGGTTTACGGTTCGCGTTTTATGGGGACTCCGGGTCAGGTTCGATTTTTCCGACACGAGATGGGGAACAAGTTTCTGACGTTTTTATCGAATTGGTTTTCGGATATTCACCTTTCGGATATGGAGACCTGCTACAAGGCGTTTCGGCGCGAGGTGATTCAGAATCTGAAGTTGGAATCCAACCGGTTCGGCATCGAAGTTGAGTTGACGGCAAAATTGGCGCGTTCGCGTCGATTGCGCATTTGGGAAGTTCCGATTTCCTACAATCCGCGCCGTTTTGACGAGGGCAAAAAAATCGGCTGGAAAGACGGGGTTGCGGCACTCTGCCATATTGTACGCTTCAACTGGTTCACCAGCGATAAAGACAGTTTTGTCCGACCGTGGAATGAAATACCCGGGTTTGAACATGAATCAAAAAGCGGACTTTGAACAAAAAATTGCGGAGCTGGAAGCTCAACTCGCCGCCGAACGCGAAGCCGCACTCGATCAACGGTTCGCCATGGCGGAAAACAGCTTGCGGTTGCTTGAATTAACCGAATCGCTGGAGGCGGAAAAAGAAAAATCCGCCAAATTGCTACGCAACTTGTTGCCGGAACGGGTCATTATCGAACTTCAGGAAAGCGGCTACAGCCGCCCGGAATGCTTTGAAAACGTAACGGTACTGTTTTCGGACATCGTCGGTTTTACCGACCGCTGTGCCCGGCTTGAGCCGGAAGAGGTCATTGCGGAGTTATCTGATATTTTTACGGAGTTCGACCAAATTTTCACCTCGCATAACTGCGTGCGGATCAAAACTATCGGCGATGCCTATCTCGGAGTATCCGGCTTGCCGACTCCGACCGAGCAACATTGCGATAACATTCTTTTGGGTGCGTGTGAAGCGGTGCGTTATCTTGAAAAACGCAATTTAAACCACCCCTTTTCGTGGCAAATGCGGTTTGGAGTCCATACCGGCAACGTCGTTGGCGGAATTGTCGGCAAGGAGCGATACATCTACGATATTTTTGGCGACACGGTCAACACCGCCGCCCGCATGGAACAACTCTCGCAACCGATGAAAATCAATGTCTCTCAAGAAGTTAAAGAAGCCGCATCAAAGAACTTCAGCTTTATCGAACGCCCGTCGCACGAAGTAAAAGGCAAAGGTCAAATGCAAATGTACTTTCTTGAAGATAACCTGTAATGAAGCCTAACAACAAAGGATACCCATAAAATGTATATTGTAAAAAGAACAAATTTGCCACCCGCCATCAACGCCGATTGGGACGATGTTTCATGGAGTTCAGCCAATGTGATAAATATCGCGGAAATCCGCCCCGAAAGCAGTTCATTTCGCCCCAAAACGGAGTGCAAATTGCTACATGACGATAAAAATATCTATGGGCTGTTTCGCATTTTTGACCGCTATGTCCGCGCCGTCGCCGCGAAGTACAATGATTCGGTTTGCAAAGACAGTTGCGTTGAGTTTTTTGTCGAACCTCCCGGCGGACGCGGCTACATGAATTTTGAGTTCAGCGGCAATGGAATTATGTTGCTTCAACATATTCGCGACTGTCGCCGCACCGAAGACGGTTTTGCCGATTTCAATTGGGTTTCAGAAAAACTGGCCAAAGAAATAGAAGTATTTACCACCCTGCCCAAACGAATCGAACCTGAAATCACTGAAGAGTTAACCTGGCGATTAGGCTTCAAAATTCCGTTATCGGTGTTTGAAGCCGAACTTCAGACCGATTTCGGTAAGTTATCGGGGCAGGAATGGCGGGCGAACTTATACAAATGCGCCGGACACAGCTCACATCCGCACTGGATTAGTTATGCCCCGTTGACCGCGTTTAATTTCCATTCGCCGCAATGCTTTGCTCCGTTCAAATTTGAATAAGAGCTTATCCATATCAGTCGGGGTGCAAAAATCAAAAAAACGGCATGAAACTTTTTGTCAAAACTTGTAATTTCATTAAATATCGGTTATCTTATGTAATTTACTATGGATATGACAAAATTTTCATGATATAAGGAGCTGACAAAATGAAAAAGGATATTCATCCGAAGTACGAAGATGCCGTCGTTACTTGCGCGTGCGGCGAAACTTGGCATATCAAATCCACCCGCCCGGAGATGAAAGTCGGTATTTGCGCGAAGTGCCACCCGTTCTTCACCGGCAAGCAGAAATTCGTCGATACGGCGGGTCGTATTGATAAATTCAACCGCCGCTACAAAAAAGCGTAAGCGTCAATCTTTCACACATTCAGGCTTGTCGGAACGGTTTCGTTTCGCAAGCCTTTTTTTGGAATTATAAGCGATGGTACCAGAAGATATTGCCGGATATATCGACAATTTGCATGAGCGTTTTTCGGAATTGGAGAAACGCATGTCCGATCCTGCCATTTACTCCAATGGCAACGAGTTGCGCAATGTTTCGCAAGAACATCGCAAGCTGGAAAATCTCTTCAATAAATTCGATAACTGGAAGAAGTCGCTCGAAGAAATCTCCGAAAATCGCGAATTGCTCACCGTCGAAGAAGACGCGGAAATGCGCGATTTGCTCGCCGCCGACATCGCAAGTCTTGAGCAAAAGACCGCTAAACTCGAAGAAGAAATTCAAATCTCTTTGCTGCCGCCCGACCCGAACGACGCAAAAAACATCATTGTGGAAATCAAACCGGCGGCGGGTGGCGACGAAGCCGCACTCTTTGCCGGCGAGCTGTTTCGCGCATATTTGCACTTTGCGGAAAAACAGGGCTGGAAAGTTGAAATTCTCGACCAGTCCGACACTGATCTCGGCGGGCTTAAGGATGTTTCGTTTTCGCTCGCCGGGTGCGATGTGTTTTCTCTGATGAAATACGAGTCGGGGGTTCACCGGGTTCAGCGCGTCCCGACCACCGAGGCGGGAGGGAGAATTCACACCTCAACGGTCACGGTGGCGGTTATGCCGGAGGCGGAAGAAGTTGAGCTTGACATTCGCCCGGAAGATTTGCGTTTCGACGTGTTCCGCTCCAGCGGTCCCGGCGGTCAGTGCGTAAACACGACCGACTCGGCGGTGCGGGTCACTCATATCCCGACCGGGCTGTCGGTGGCAAGCCAGCAGGAAAAATCGCAACACCGTAATAAAGAAATTGCGTTACGTATTCTCTACGCCCGAATGCTTGAGCATAAACAGCAAGAGGAGGCGAGCAAGCAGGCCGCCGACAAACGCTCCCAGGTCGGAACCGGCGACCGCAGCGAACGCATTCGCACCTACAATTTTCCGCAAAACCGGGTAACTGACCACCGCTATAATGTCAGCACGTTTGATCTGCCCAAGCTTATGGAAGGGGATTTTGAGTTGATTCTCGACCAAATCCGCATTATCGTATGTGAGCAAAGGCTTGAGGAGCTTCGTCACTTGTAACTGCGGAAATATCGGTCGCATTCGCCTTTTGAAACACTTTCTCGAACTTATCAGAGGTGACAATCCAGTTTTCGCAGACTTCGGCGAATGCCCGTTCCGCAAGGCTCTTCCGCAAAGATTCACCTTCTATCACCTTGGTCAACGCCTGTATCCATGCTTCTTCGGAGTACTCCTTTACCAGTAATCCGGTTTCCCCGTCTTTTACGATAGTATCGTATACCAGTGTACTGCAAACCATGCAAAGTCGGCAGATTGCCCCCCTCCAGAAATTTTAAGGGTGATTTATAAGCATTCAACTCTTTATAAGGATTCAAAGGTGCCAATCCAATGTCCATAGTTTCCGCCACGGCGCGAAAAAATGGAATAAATTCATCGTATCTCGCACCGGGTAAACGCAGTGAAATCCAAGGCAACCTCTAAAAACCATTTTTTAGAGGTTTTGTATTAAACATAGTTCCGTTTTTTTGAATTTTACCAGTTTTTTGTCGCGTTTTTTCTGTTTTATACCCGGTTATTTTGGGGCGA
>JAISIP010000178.1 GCA_031261965.1 Victivallales bacterium
GTCGATTGGTAGACGATTCGAAGCCAATATTCTCAGAAATAGGAGTCGGCTTAAGTTCAAATTGCGTCCTGCCTTGATAGCCCGATCTAACCGAAGCATAAGGCAATGTGCATTTACCGGTTTTTGCCCCATAATAATCCGACGCACTCTTACTCCAATTAGTATAATCATCGAACCCATACGCATGACTTGAATGCTCTTTAAATTCACCGCCGACCACCGTCATTACGCCGGAGTCAGATTTATTGGCATCGTCAATCGGGCTGGCACTGATATTGTAAACGCCGGGAACAGGAGCTGTAACTGACTGATTACTGGTGAACCAAGTTGCAATGTTCCCCCAAAAATTACGATTGAAAGTGATGCTTGCAACATTCGATTTTGATTGTGAACTTCCCGCGCCGATGACAGTCCAATTGCTGTTTTTGCTGCTGTCACCTTCATATGCGGTATAAGTCACGCTGGTTCCGGCGGGAACAGTAATTTCCTTTGCCCCGTTGGTCTGGTTGGATTTGATATAAAACGGGGCTTTGGCATTGCCGCTGGCACTCCAGGTCGGCTGACTGCCGTCACCGCCGGAGGGCGGAATAAGTTTGCCGTTCATGGAGATCGTGAAGTTCGAGGTCGGAATGGAATCAAGAGCGTAAGTTACAACCCCGGTGACTCCGCCCGAACTTACAGAAATATCAATCCCCGTAGGTCCGCCGGAGGTAACTCCATTGGTCGAGTCAAAATCGTAAGAGGTATTGAGGTTGCCTTTGGATACATTCAAGGTGTAAGTTATTCCGCTTGATGTTTTATCACCCTCGATATCACCGGCGTCATAATTAAAGTCCGCGGCATAAGAGCTTGTAGTAAAAAACGTTAAGACTATCAGCAATCCTGCAAGCCGACAAAGCCAGTTACCCGCGGAACGATTCTCTGCTCTGCTCTGCTCCTAATAAACATGATTTTTCTCCCCCTAAAAATAGTTTAAAGAAACTGTCTCTAAAAGTACAGTAATCCCCCTTCTTGAAGAATGCAATCCCGTTTTAAGAAAAATTCAATAATTTTTTGACGGGTAAATTATAGAGGTATTCTTTTTGCGCTTTTCGCGGTTATTTTCCCGGCTCGAAAAGCCGAATGGCAAACCGGTCCACGGCTAACCGCCGATTCGGAAAAACTCAATCGGCAAAATCAACGCTTTGACGATGAATTTAAACATAGCACTGCTGCCGGCTACCGCGTTGCGCAGACCGTTTGTAAACTGTCCTAACGGAATTCCGAGCGTGGACTGAATCACTCCGAGCGGCAACCTGAAGAAATTGACCAAATCGTACCCCATCGATGCCATATGCCGCCCGCCGCTCATGAGTCCGCGCATCACATAAGGCGCGGCGATTTGCGCACCTTTGATCGCAATCGGGGTTAAAATCGCGATAGTCACCGGGTCCATAGCTTCTGTTTCAGGGGTAAAAAGTGGAGTACACAGAATGCTCAATATAAGCAAAATAATTAGTTTTTTTCGCATAAGGAACTCCTCAATTAGTGGAACATCCACTCCATATATCGAACCATATTTTCACTTGGTCCGGAAACGCCGAATCCGGGATAGCTAAACGTCAGCCGATATGACGGGCGAGAAGTCGGGAGCCTGACCGTCTCCTGACGATTCTCAAAGCCGTATTGATCGGCGAAAGCGACCGTGTCGGGAATCTCGGTCAATTGCCCGCTGATAGTAACAGTGTAACTACCGCTCTCCTGCCAGGAGAGCGTTGTCAGTTTCTGAGCTATCAATTCATCAAGCTGATCGTTCAACAAAATCCGTTCCCGGCGATAGACTTCAAGCGCAGCGATCACCACGTCAATCTCCTCCTCTTCAAGATTGCAATAGGTTTTCAAAATCAGCCGGTCGGCGGTGAATATGCTCGGTGTTCCCCGCGGAACATTGGATCCTATCAATCTAATCGAACTCATCCGCCCCGATTTATCTGAAGGGAAAAGGTCACTAACGCCGGGAATCCAACTCAATTCTTCGCGAAACTCGATATTGCCATTGCGCGGTAAAGGCTCCATATTCAATGCCTCATAGTCGGCGGATTCAAAGCCGTTGAGTGAAATTTCGTCATTGCTGTCGATATAATCGGATATAACCGCGCTTAATTGGTCAATCGTGTCGTGCAAAAGCTGATCGAACATGTCGGAGTTGGCGATGCGTTGCAGCGTATTAGCATAGTTCCCGCTGCTCAAGTCAAATCCGCTCCTGACATCGCTGATGGTAAACTCTATTGGCGTGCCGTAATAGTTTAAGCGATGGATAACCCCGTCCGCCAGAAAGCGATCGTGGTCGTATTCGCCGTAATCCTCTTTGCCGAGTTGAACCATGGGAAAAAGCGAGCGGTCGGCGGCGATCAGATACTGAATCCGATTAGCCACCCCCTCGTTGACGTAAAAAGATCTCTGCAAATCAAGGTGGGCTTGAATAGTAAAGGTGTTGTATTTGGACATGGCAAGCACCGCCATGGCAAGCATACTTGCCATAAAAATCAGACAAAGTACGACAACAAGCGCTGACCCCGATTCGGATTGTTTCATCGCAGTGCCTCAGGTAGTTGCCGATTGCCGAATGTGCTGTAAGCTGAAGAACCCGCCGTGCGGCGCAACCATTGCTCGGTACTGCCGTCGAGCCATTCGATGGTCATTTGAATAGCCAACGGGGTGGCGGAATGCTCCTCTTCTTCCCATGAATTCTCAAATTCTATCTCTTCATCGCCCTGTTCGGCATAGAGAAAAGATATTTGGCGGATATTTGTGGCGATAACCTCTCTGGTGTACTCTTGAACTCCCTCTTCTTCCCATGGCAAGCGGGGATAGCTGGAGTATTCCGCAATCAAATCCCCGTCTTCCACCCGAAGTCGCACAAACAGCAACGCGCCGCGGTCGCTGCCGTAGGTTCGGCGCAGGGTCGTAAAGTGCAGGGAGTCGCTTTTGCCCTCAAAGACGAAGCGCAACTGGTCGGTTTCGTCCCGCCATCGGAACGGAATCAAGTTGCGGATATTTTGATCCATCACCCGGTCGATCGTCAACAGTGTGTTCAAACGTTCCGTCACTTTGACCGAACGGCGATAACCGTTGTAAAAGGTCGCCGAAGCCGTACCGACGATCAACGCCACCACCACGAGTATCGCCATGGCGATCGCCAGCTCGACGATGGTGAATTTCTGTTTGTTAAGGGTAGCTCTAATTGTTTTGTGCGGTTTCTTCATAGCTGATCTGATCCACCAAAATAGTTCCGACATTTTTTTGATCGCGCTGCCTAATTAGCTCCACAACACAAGTTTTCAGCGGAAGTTGTTCGGAAATATCGGTGTATACTTCCGGCAAATTCTCCGCATCGCGAAAAAAACAGTTAACCGCATAGTCCCGGTACGGGAAAAAGGTCACCGGCACATCGCCGGGGTCTTCGTTGGCTTGCAGCAAGTAATACTCCGCCGCCTGCATAAGCATATGATTCTCCTGCCATTTTTCATGGATTTTGGCGATCCGATTTTGAGACGCGGTCAAAAGCTGTAAAAGTCCGGCAAGCGAAAGCGCGAGAATGCCAAGTGCCACGACCACTTCAATTAAAGTAAAGGGTATCTCTAAAAACCGGTTTGAGCTAAAAATTTGGCAGATTCGCAATTTGGATGTGCGATTTTGCAAGCATCTGGCTAACGGAGAGTTAACCAGATTCGCGCAAGGTCGTACATACGAATGCGAGATGAGATTTTTAGCCAAATTTCCAGTTTTTAAAGATACCCTAATTTTTTTCACAAAATCGCCTCCTCGGATTGCAAGAGCATACCGGTTAACGGCGAAACCCGGAAACGGCGTTGCAGATTTTTGAACTTCAACAGAAACTCCCGCGAGGCGTTCGCGCTGCCGTCGGGAAAAAAACGAAAAATCTCAATCGTACCGCCTTCGGACATATCCGCGATTAGTGTCTCCGGGTCAAGTTCAAACTCTTCGGGCAATCGCCACTCTTTTGGCGGTTTTTCGTCTATAGGCTCGGAAGCGTCAACATTTTGCGCCAAATTTTGCGCCGAATCTTGAGCGAAAAATTTTTGTTCGTCGGGGCTGAACGAGACGATCCGTTCCGTCCCGCTTTCCATCGCACTGTAACGGACTTGCGCACACCAGCTGGCGAACTCAAGAGACGTGTTCTCGACTTTTCGCGCCGGAGATTCCCCCCTGAAACTCGAAACCGCCAATGAGGTCGCCACTGCGATAATCGCCATTACCGCCACGAGTTCCAATAAAGTGAATGATGTCCGGCGCATAATGCAATTACTGTCTAATATTATTTTGCCACAAAATTGGTAATATCGCCGTTTTCGCCTTCGCCGCCGGGCTGACCGTCGCCGCCGTAGCTGTACAAATCAAAGTCGCCGTGTTCGCCGGGACAGACGTAGACGTATTCGTTGCCCCAGGGGTCTTTGGGGACTGCCGGTTTGATATACGGTCCATCCCATTTCTCGTTTTGATCGACGTTTTCGACCAACCCGGCGAGAGTTTCGGGGTAACTGCCGACATCGAGTTTGTAGCCGGTAAGCGCATCTTCCAAAAGCTTGATTTGGGTTGTCGCCGCTCCGATGTTCGCCTTCTTTACATAGTTCATGTAAATCGGGGTGGCGATCGAGGCGAGCGTGACCAAAATAATGATCACAACAACAACTTCGATCAAAGTGAAACCATTTCTCTTAAAATGCTGTTTTTTCATATCGAGGGCCCTCCTTGGCTAATTGAGTTAATTTCCATCATTGCGATAAATATCGAAACGACCACGACTAAGACGATCAAAGCGAGAAAGACGATCACCGCCG
This sequence comes from Victivallales bacterium, assembly GCA_031261965.1. Taxonomy (GTDB): domain Bacteria; phylum Verrucomicrobiota; class Lentisphaeria; order Victivallales; family Victivallaceae; genus Victivallis. The sequence continues at coordinate 4,842 of JAISIP010000178.1, forward strand.
GCTCAAACAAGCTCAACAGCCGTTTAATTTTCAGTTTCGTGTCTTTCTCTAAGTTGAATGCGATTTTTGCTAGCATATCGCCCACGGTTCCGGACTCTTCGCCCACGCGCAACATCGGAACCATACTACCTGGGATAAAACGATTGCCCGACAACGCCGCCGAGAGTTTGTCGCCTCCCTTGAGTTTGCGGTCAATATCGGCAAATTCCCCGGCGACGATCGGATTAGCGATAATGCGTCCGGCAATTCGGATCGTTTTGATGATCTCCACATGGTTTGCGATAAGAATCGCCAATGTGCGGATATATTTGCACATCTCAAGATCTACCGCGATTTTTCCGAAAACCGGCGTTTTTATCACCAGTCGGGACAACGCCAAATGGAGTTCTTTTGCCCCCATTATCTTCTTTAGCGACATCCACACTCCGATAACAATCAGTGGCGCAATCCACCACGCATATGAGAAAAAACCGCTCATAAACAGCAAAAACTGCATAGACGGCGGCATATCACGCCCCATATCGACAAAAATCTTGGCAAAACGCGGCACGAAAACCGTAAAGAGCAACACCGTTACAATCAATGTCACCGCGAGAATCGCAAGCGGATATATTGAACTTGATACGATAAAATCCTTGAGTTCCTTGCTTTCGCCCATAAACTTGTAGAGTTCGTTCACCACCTCGGGCAAACAGCCGGTCTCTTCGCCCGACTCGATCAAATTGGCGTAATATCCCGGAAAAAGCGTCCCGTGGCTACGTGCCAATTCCGAAAATTTCTTGCCCTCGTGCAAGCCTTGGCGCAAAGAGTTGACAAAATCACGCTGCTCCGCTTCGCTTGAGCTGTCTGCGATAATCGCCAAAGCCCGTTCCAACGGGATGTGCGAATCCAGCAACGGCGCAAGCTGTCGGGTAAATTCATAGGTGTTAACCTTACTGCGCCGCCACGAGAATTTGTCCGTTCCGACCGTCGCTTCCCCGCAAAAACGAATCGGCACGACTTTTCGGCTGCGCAACTTATTTTGCGCTTCGGTCATGCTGTCGGCCTCAATGAGAATCTCATGCGGAGCTTCGCCTTTGGCGGCGGCGAGATATTTGTATAGTCCCATATTTTAGTCGATTATGCAAAAGTCGATTTTTTATTTAGAAGCACAAAGCCGACGCGTACTCTTCGTACGCGAAGCTGAAGTTAATAAAGTATAAATGAAAAAACGACTGCAACCCTTTCTTTTTTTGTTTTTCGGCAATTTACCGAAAATATATATGTCTCGTTCAAAATCTTGCGGTTTTGAACGCTTTTTTATTACGACTTACACCCTCTTTCGAGCGTCTTTTTCGTCAACTTCGAGCTTGTGTACCGCAGTACACATCGCTCTTGTTTCCTCAAAGCCATCTCAAAATAGGGTTTTACATAATCAACTATTTTACAGCTCCGCAGTGGAACGATTCAACTCTTCGGCGGTGGTCACTCCGGCTTTGACCTTGGACAATCCGTCTTCCTGAAGCGTAACCATCCCCTCTTTTACCGCGATAGCTTCAAGTTCGGAACTTGAGGCACTGCGGTTGATCGCACTGCGCAACTGGTCGCTGACGGTGAGCAATTCAAAAATGCCGCACCTGCCTTTGTAGCCTGAGCCGTTGCATTTGCGACACTTATTACCCCCGCCATCGGTGGTTTTACCGTGACAATCCGGGCAAATCTTGCGAACCAGACGCTGCGAAAGCACACCGAAAAGCGCGGAGGAAACCAAAAAATTCTCCACTCCCATATCAAGTAGCCGAGTTACCGCGCCGACCGCGTCATTAGTGTGCAAAGTAGAAAGCACCAAATGCCCGGTCAATGCCGCGTTTATGGCGATGTCGGCGGTTTCGCGGTCTCGGATTTCGCCAACGAGGATAATGTCCGGGTCCTGACGCACGATGCTCCGCAACCCGGCGGCAAAGGTCACGCCGATTTTGGAATTGACCTGCATTTGGCATAGACCTGCGGTTTTGTATTCAACCGGGTCTTCGATGGTAATGATCTTCTTTTTGTTGTCATTAAGCTGATTGATAACGCTGTAAAGCGTGGTGGTTTTGCCGCTGCCGGTAGGTCCCACCACGAGAATAATGCCGTGCGGAATTTGAATGATTTTTTTAAATTGGGCAAGATGAGTCTCCGACATGCCCAGAATCCCCAAATCAAAAGAAATCGCCTCCTGATTTAAAAGACGCAAGACAATGCTTTCGCCGGTCAAAATCGGAATGGTCGAAATACGCATATCCAACTCCTGCCGCCCCAGTTGAATATTGGTGCGTCCGTCTTGCGGCAGACGGCTTTCGGCGATGTTCAATCCGCCGAGCAATTTAATGCGCGACGCGATTGCCGGGAATTGCGACAGGGGCGTATTGATGATCTCGGTAAGCACCCCGTCCACCCGGCAACGCACCGAAACGTTATCTTCGCCCGGCTCAATGTGAATATCCGAGGCTCCGAGTTCGACGGCGCGGGTGAAAATATCGTTGACCAACCGCACGATTTTCGCCTCGCCCGCCATGGAGCGGAGGATATTTTCATCTTCCAACTCCAAGGCATCGTTTTCCGCTTCGATGCTCTGAAGCTTGCTTGACATCCGCTCCAAAAAGGTACGGCGAACAAAGCGGAAACGCATTTGGGCGTTCCAGGTGCGACGAACCATAAACATCAGTTGCTCAAGGTCATAAGGGTCGATCACCAAAAAGCCGATGGTTTCATCGTCCCACTCTTCAGGCAAACAGCCGTTGGCGTTAAAAAAGTCGTATGGCGCATCGGGAAAAGGCTCGGGGATCTTGAATTCCTCTTCGTCCACGACTTCGCAATTGTATGCTTCAGTGTAGATTTCCGCAAGCTGCGCTTCGGTGAGCAACCCGGTTTGCACCATATCGCGATCGGCGGCGCGTGCCTCTTCGCGGGAAGGATTAGCCGGATAATCAGGATTCTTATGACTAAGCAGCTTGCGCAATCTTTCGCGTGCGGCGGGAAAATCAAAGACGTTTTCGCTCATCGCCAAAACTCCGAATGGTCAAGTTTGTTTGCCCCTTTATGCGGCTTGGCCTTGTCGCCGAGGGTCTTGTCGAAATCGTTAAGCGTAATTAACGCTTCGTTGTACCGTTTGATCAGCTCTTCGACCTGACTTCTTTCGTTGACGATATAGCCGGTGATAAGCACCAAAATCTCGCTGCGCTCAATTTTCGCCTCGGTATTGCCAAACAGGCGGCGCAAAAACGGAATATCGTTCACAATCGGCACTGATTGCAAGTCATCGTTGTGCTTTTCCTGAATCAGACCGCCGATGACCATAGTGCGACCGTGAGCGATAGTCATGGATGTTTCGATTTCACGTTTGGTGATCTCCGGCGAGTCGATCTTGGTGCTGGTGGTGTTTTTTATCGCGGCGGACAGCACTTGCTTTACTTCCATAGAGATTAAATTTGTGCTGGTAATTTGCGGGGTCAAAGTCAGAATAATACCGACGTCCTCGTATGTGTAAGTTTGAGTCAAGTTAGCTTCGGAGGAAGAGTTTGTGATTCCCCCGGTGATGATCGGAATTGCGCTGCCGACCTGGATATGCGCCTCGGTGTGGCTTGAAACCAGCAGTTGCGGGCTTGAGATAACCTTAATGGTGTTGTTTCCCGCCAACGCCCGGATATAGCCGAACTTATTCTCGGGGTTGTTCGGGTCGTTCAGCAAAAAGGTGAAGCCGTCTTGCTTGGTTGCGCCAAACGGAGTGAGATTTTCGTAATTAGTCCCAAGCAAAGAGTCGATTCCGCTACCGGAACCCATCGCCGAAAATTCCAGCCCGAATTTAGTCGATTCCGTGAGAGTGACTTCCACGACCAACACCTGAAACAGCACTTGCGCCGGAACCACATCGAGCCGGTCGAGCAACGCCTTGATACTTGCGTAGGTACGCGGGGTAGTGCGGATTACCAGCCGATTTAGCACTCCGTCGGCAAAAACGCGTACCGGGGTTTCAAACAGGCTTGAATTTTGGTCGGTCTGAGTGCTGTTCACCGCCGCACTGCCGGTTCGGCTGTTGCTCGCTGTCGTAGTGGTTCTTTGGGTACTTTGAGTTGAGTTCAACGATTCGGTGCGGCGCGTGCCGGTAGTCGGGTCGATGGTCTGGGTTTCTCCTTGCGTGTTGTAGATTACCGAAAGTGCCTTGGCAAGCTGATCCGCCCGGTTGTGTCCTACCTTGTAGACAAAAACCCGCTCCTGATCGAGCGAATCGGCGGAGTCGAAAATATCCACCCATTTGCGGATTTCGTCGATCGCCTCCTGAGTTGCGCCGGAGATCACAATCATCGCGAGCCGGTCAATACCGACTAATTGAATCGCCCCCGGCAATTCGGTTTTATCAGTAGTCTTTGTAACAGTAAACCCAAGTACAGGTAAAACGTTCTGAAGTTCCTCGACTAACTTTGTCGGCAAAATATTGTAACAGGGGATCGCCAGACGCGGCCAGTTGGCACGGGCACTCTGGTCGATCACGGTAAGAATCTGGCGGAGTTTCTCGATATTCGCGGGGTCGTCGCAAATCAAAATCGCGTTCGGTCGGGCAAGCTCAACACAGACACTGTCACGACCGAGAAACGGTTTCACTTGCGCAACGACATCTTTTGCCGTGGAGTTTTTGAGCGGATAGTAAAATACTTCACCCCCGACTCTGGTGTTGGGTTGTTGCGCCAATTTAGGCAACGCCATGATCTTCAGAAGCGAATCTTCCACCGTGACCCCGGCACCGGAGAGATAGAGCATTCGGTCAAAGGTGTTCCAAAGCTCTTTTCGGGTCATTTTGGAGTTCAAATTGAGTGTAACCGACCCTTTCATGTCGTTGTCCGCCACAAAATTAAACCCAAGCACATCGGCGAACGCCGGCAACACATCAAGCAGCGGAGCACTGTTAAAGACGAGCTGAACCGAGATCTCCTCATCGCCATTCATCAAGATAAAATCATCGTAAAAACGCGGTGCTTCTTTTATCGGTGTCGGTGCCGATTTGACGGGCTTTCCGCTGGAATTTAACTCTTCAAATTTCTTTCGGGTACTTTCGCTCTCGGTGATCGTTTCGGGTTTTACCTGTTCTTCGTCACTGGATTCTACCCGTTCCGGCATATGCTCTTTTTGTTCGCTGCGGAGAAATTCAAATCGGCTCTTTTTGTCCTTATCATCTTCATCGGGGCGAAAGAGCGCACAGGAGTTAAGCAGCACGGCAACGCATAAAGTTGCCCCGACAGTCAGTCTTTGCCTGATCATTGATCGATAAAAGGTTTTCATTCTTGCTCCGCTTTATACATATGTTTGATTCTATCTTCGAGGTTGACCGCCACCGCCGCGATTGCCGGAGTTGCCGCCTTGATTTCCGCCTTGATTGGGACGCTGCAACATACGCATCATTTGGAAATTTTGCCAAACTTGCATTTGTTGTATCTGCTGCAATTGCTGTACCGCGCTGGGGGCTCGCGGGGTGGAAGTGCTTTTGACCAATCCCTGCGACGGGTCTTGCAACGCCAACTCCATAGTATCTCCTCCCCGGGTCAACACCGCACCGTATCGACTTACTTCAGTAAGGGTGTAGCCGTTGCTGAGCGTCTCGCCCAAGCGGACATATTGCTGAAGCGCGGTAGTTCGATTTTGCGCCTTATTTGCGTCAGGACTCGCTATATTTCGCCAAACTCCATCGACTAATTCGACGCGCATGGTACTTGGGGTACTGGCGTTAGCCGCCTGGTTATTTGCACCCCAGCGTCGGTTTCCGCCCATTCCACCCATACCGCCCATGCCACCGCCAAAAGGCATCCGGTTTTGGCTTGTCCCGGTTCTTTGCTTGATAATCGCCCCTTTGACTCCGCCGATTTCAAACGTTCCGACCAAAGACAGCTCAATTCGCCCGCCGCGACCGCGACCGAACATCGCATTGGGGCAACGTTCGCTGTTAAAAATATTATTATCTACGATGGTCGCCATGCGGGAATCCAGCGAAATTGGCGCGATTTCCGCCTTGGGCGGAGCATCAACAGAAGTTACATTCTTTTTATTTCCGCCTTTTTTAACGGAAAATTCCTCCTGCTTTGCTTCGCCGGTCAAATGCCCGGCAAGGGCGGCAAAGAGCCACAAACCGAGAATCACATTGACTAAAATCAAGCCTGCTCTCATTTTGCGCCTCCCGATGAATCAGCCTCGTTTTTGTCAAAACCGATCACCCGAATCGCGCCGTTCAGCACCAGACTGCCGGGTGACTCGGCGTTGCGTCCCGCATCCGGACGCAACTCAAGCCGTCGCCATGCCAACTTTGGAGAAATCTCCTGAATTTTACCTAAAAAGTGTACAAGCGTTTCGACCGGTCCGGAGGTGGACAGATCGATTTCCGCATAATAAAGCTCGCTATTGATTGGGCTGACCCGCACCGAGCCAAGCGTGTTAAGTTTCAAATCGACCTCCCGGGCGGCCTGCTGAACGCGATTGCGCAACTCGGTGTCCACCGCGCCGTCGCGTTCCTCGTTCCAATACCCCTCAAGTCGGCTTAAATAAAGTTTTTTCAATTCATCGTTGGCTTTTTTGCGACTGCGCAACTGCGTATTTTGCTGTTTCAATTGCTTGATTTCGCGTTCAATATTGCTGATTCGATCTTCGCTTGGCATTAAACCGGCAAAAGAGCCGCTGAATTGCCACAGCAAAAACAGCCAGCTGACTCCAAGCGCGCAAAGCGCGACAGTCAACTTGCCCCGGCCGGTTTTGACAAATTCCCGAAACGAACTTTTCATTTTGCCGCCTCCGGATTCGGAATCAGTTTCAAGGTGCTCATCGTGACCACATCACCCATGCGACGCTGCTGCAACTGATCGATTTTCCAGTAGGGAACTCGGCGCAAAAGCGACGGCAAATCGAGGCTTTCATCTTCACATTGAATGACTAAATCAAGGCTGCTCTCGCTCCAACGCAAACTTGACACCATGGCGTTTGGCGGTAAAATTCCGGTCAGGACGGCAAGCTTTCCGATCACATCGGATTCGCCGACTTTGAGATTGACCAGCCGGGTTAATTCACGCTGTTCCTTGTCGTTTTTTTTGAGCGTCGTTGTTAGTGTGCTGTTTTCGTATTTGAGCCGATCGCGTTCCGTAATCATCGACTTATGTTTTATGTAGTTCTGGCGGTAGTCGCCCACGGCGAACCACGCATAATTAACTATGAGCAACAAGACAAGAAGTACAGTAACGTGCAAAGAGTTACGGTAGCGGCGCGGATGCAGTTCAACGGGCAAAAGCCGCAAAGCGCGTCCGGCTTGCCTGAAGTCGGGTCGCATAACTAACCGCGCCGTAAAAAGACATTCAAAATAATCTTCAACGTTAAAAGAGCCGTCCGCCGGGAATTTGAATTCCTGCGAAAAAATTTTTACATACGGCTCAAAATCCGGGGTCGAAAGTTTCGGCCGCCACTCCCCGTCGGCAAACCCGAAGTCCGAATCCAATCTCGGCAAATCTATGGGAGAATCCCCTTTTTGATACGCCAGCAAGGGGTAGATGAACTCGTCTGCCCGCCCGTCGGACTGAGTCAGCATCGCCGCTAAATGTTCCAATGCCACGCCGGGAGCGACATAGACATTTACCGGGACATTGCCGTCGGTGTCGGCAACTCCGGCGTAAAACTGCAAACGGTGATCTTCGGGAATGAGCGGAATCCGTTGCGGCAACTCCAATTCGAGAGCTTCGCGTTGGGAGCGTGGGGTTAATTCGATCGAGTCAAACCGAAAAAACACTCCGCCGGGCAATGCGCCGACAAGATAGAGCGGACACTCCTTGCCTCTGCCGAGTTGTTTAAGCAGCCTTTTCCATGCCAAAGCCGGGTCGGCGGGGTCGATTTTTTCAATCGAGTTGCGTTCAATGGCATATCGCTCTTTGTGGCGACGGAAAACACAACCCCGCACCGACTCTGAGTCAAATGCGAGAATGGCAAATTCCCGATAGTAAGTGCTGCCGAACATAATTTTATTTTTGCCCGTTCTTTGGCTCTGCTTTAGTTTCGGCGGGTTGATCGGCTTTGAGCTTGTCGCTAAGCTCTTTCATTTTTTTACGGGCGGCGGCGGGATCGGTTTTGCGCAACGCATCGATTTCACTCATCTGCGCCGGGAATCTCTCCCGAAGTTGCTTGAGCAAATTGAGCTGGTTTACCCGCGGAGCCGGAGGAGTGTCCGTATTGTTGTCACGCCCGAATCCGGGTGTGCCTCCGCCCCGGCGACCCGTATTGAGTGTTATGCCGGCCTTTTCGGCGAGCTCTTGAGTTTTCCGCATCGCCGCCCACATGTCGGTTTTGCGCAACTCATCGATTTCCGTCATCTCTTTGGGATACTTCACCTTGAGTTCGGCAAGTTGCTCCTGCATGGTTTTGGGGATTTCAACCCCGGCTTTTTTCGCCAACTCCCGAAGCTTCGCCTCGGCATCGGCACGCATTTTTTCAACTTGGGCGTACTCTTCGGGAAATTTTTCTTTGATCTTGGCTTCGGCGTCGGCGCGTGGATTGCTCCAATTGCGGCGATTTCCCCGATTCCAGTTATTCTGACGCGATCCGCCTTGGGGCGGTTGGGGAGGTTCTTCGGCATCTGTTGCCGATAACAACACCAAAGCAGATATGAACGCGCCGGCTAACAAAGTAGTTTTTTTCATAATCTTCATCGCTCCATTGAATTTTACCGCATTTAGAGGTAGCCTTTAAAGACCATTCGGACACATAGGACACGTCAAGGATAACGTACTATTGTTGACTCTTATTGTGCTATTGCCCGCAAAAAAACCTTTTTTTTTGGGTCATGACATGCTATATTATATAAAAAACAACAGAGCTGATTGCAAAATAGTTTTGCAATCAGCTCAACAACAATAAAAGGTTGAATCTGTGTTAAATCCGATCATAGAAAACGCTTACAAAGTACTCGACGGCGGAATTTTAAGCCGCAAAGAAGCACTTGAGATCGCCGAAAAGATCGACGGCGTTGATATTCTTGACCTTGTCTCACTCGCCAATAAGGTACGCAAAAAATTCGCCCGCGACATCGTGCCGTGCTCCATTTTGAACGCCAAATCGGGGGTTTGCACGCAAAATTGCCGTTTTTGCGCCCAGAGCGGCGGTCACGAAACCGGGGTGGATGTTTACGACTTAGTTTCTCCCCAAGAGGCTCTCGATGCCGCCCGACAGGCTTATGCCAACGGCGTACGCGCTTTTGGTTATGTCACCAGCGGCTTCGGCTACACCACTCCGACCCCGGAATTTTTGCAAATTTGCGAAACACTCGACTTGCTGCACCGGGAGTTACCGGAACTCAAACTTTGCGTCTCAATCGGTATTCTTTCGCGGGAAACCGCAAAAATGCTTAGCGAACACCACGTCTGGCGTTACAATATGAATCTTCAAACCAGCCCCAAACGGTATGCGGAGCTGATTTGCGACACCCACACTATCGACGAAAAGATCGAAACGATCAAGTATCTCAAGGAATTCGGCGTGACCAACTGTACCGGCGGGATTTTCGGGTTGGGCGAAAATTGGGAAGACCGGGTGGACATGGCGTTCGCCATTCGCGATCTCGACGTGGAGGGTACTCCTCTGAACGTGCTTTTGCCGATCAAAGGCACTCCGCTTGAGGGAAGCGAAATCATGGCTCCCGCCGATGTCGCCAAGGCGTTCGCGATTTTTCGACTGGTGAATCCCGCTAAAATGATAAAATTCGCCGCCGGACGCGAAACGACCATGAAAGATTTTCAGGGTCTTTTGATGCTCGCCGGGCTCAACAGCATGATCACCGGCGGCTACCTCACAACCCGCGGCCGTAGCGTCGATGACGATGCCAAATTCATCGAGCAACTGAACAGGTTTTAGGCGATGAAGCTATGTGAAGCTCTGATTGCGGACACGGCGGAACTTGAAGCGGCAGGACGCTTGCGTGTTTTGCGCGAAATCGTGCCTGATTCGAGCGGATTTTGCCGATACGACAATCGGCGTTATTTGAATTTTTCCAGCAACGACTATATGGGAATCGCGGCGGATTTCAAGTTGCGCCAAGAGTTTTACGCCCAATATTCCGACATTGGTGCAGCGGAACTTGCACTCTCAAGCGCGTCAAGCCGCTTGCTCACCGGGAACACCCCGGCGTATACGCGACTTGAGAAGAAACTCAGCGTTCTGTATAATTCCCGCGCCGCACTGGTATTCAACAGCGGTTATCACGCCAATATCGGGATTTTGCCCGCGCTGTCAAACAGCAAGGATCTGATTCTTTCGGACAAACTCAACCACGCCAGCATCATCGACGGAATGCGCCTCGCCGATGCGGAATTCAAGCGATTTCGCCACCTCGATTATGAACAATTGGAGAAAATTCTTGCCGAAAACCGGGCGAAATATTCCCGCGTATTTATCGTAACCGAGTCGATCTTCAGCATGGACGGCGATGCGGCGGATTTGTGCAAATTAGTGGAGCTTAAGCAGAAGTACGATTGCGTTCTCTATGTGGATGAGGCGCATTCAGTCGGCGTACGCGGTCCGTCCGGAACCGGGATTGCCGCCGAGCTCGGAATCGCCGACCAGATCGATGTCCTGATTGGAACTTTCGGCAAAGCGTTCGGATCGACCGGAGCTTATGCGATCACATCGCCGGAGTTGCGGATTTATCTGATCAACCATATGCGTCCTTTTATCTTCACTACCGGGTTGCCGCCTGTAGTGCTAAACTGGAGCTGTTTTGTGCTGGATTCTTGCGCAAAAATGGACTCTGAACGCGCCAAATTGCGCCGTATGGGAATAGCATTGCGCGAAATATTCGGAGCAAGCACCCTGCCCGGCGACTCTCAGATCGTGCCGTTTCTGATCGGGGATGATCGCGACGCGGTAGCAAAGGCGAAGTACTTTTTGGACAACGGAATTTTGGTTTTCGCAATCCGCCCGCCGACGGTGCCGCCCAACGGCGCGAGGTTGCGGTTTTCGCTTTCGGCGGCTTTGCCGGAATCGGCAATAACAGAATTGCGGAGGCTGATTTGAAGTTCAATCTTCTTCATAACGCAAAAAAAAGCAAACTTTTGCTGTTTTTCAACGGCTGGGGTATGGACGACACGCTCTTTGACCATTTTGCGCAATCTGATTTCGACGTGATGACCGTGAGCGATTACAATTCGCTTGAGCCGTTGCCGGAATTGCAAAATTACAGCGAATTGCACCTCGCGGCTTGGTCACTTGGGGTGCGAGTCGCTGCGGAATTTTTGGGAAATGCACCCTATAAATTTGAGACCGCCACCGCATTCAACGGCACATTGCGTCCGCTCGATGCGGATTTTGGCATTGCCCCGGAGATTTTCGCCGGGACTGCCAAAAACTGGAATAACGAGCTTGCCCGCAACCGTTTCTATCGTCGGGTAGCCGAAAATTCCCCGTTTCAATTACCGCAACGCGATTGGGAATCGCAACAATCCGAATTGTTTTTTTTGGGAAAACATTTTCTTGCAAAAACTCCGCCAAATCCGTTTAAAACCGCGTGGATCGGGGGGCGTGATCGGATCATCCCGGCAAAAAATCAGCGTGATTTTTGGGCAAAGGAGTCGGTCAAGATCAAAGAATACGCCGAGGAACCGCACTTCCCGTTTGATAAAATCAATTCGTTTGAGGAGATCATCCATGTCGGGCGCAATTGATAAAAATGTAGTACAAAGACGCTTCAAACGCAGTTTGGCGACTTACAATGACTCGGCACTGATTCAGCGTGAAATGGCGGAAGATTTACTGGATTTATTTACCACTGCCACGCTTGAACGGCAATTTGCCACCATCGTTGAGTTGGGTTGCGGGGCGGGAATTCTGACCGATATGATCGCGAATCGGTTTGATTTTGTACAACTTGAGCTTATCGATATAGTTCCAGAATGCGCAAAATTTCACTGCAACCGCCCGAACACGCGCTTTACTGCCGGCGACATCGAAAAAATACCCCTGCCGGATGCGGAGCTTTTTCTCGCCAACGCGGTTTTTCAGTGGGCAATTGACCCTAAACGGCTTTTTGCGCGAATTGCAAAGAAGTTGCCCGATAACGGCTATTTGGCGTTTTCCACGTTTGGGCAAGATACTTTGCGCGAAATTTCCGCCTTGACCGGCAAGGGGCTTGCCTACCTCGGTGAAGCGGAGATAATCGCCTTGCTCGAAACGAACGATTTTGAAGTCATCGCCGGTCGCGAAGAGCTGCTTACTTTGGAATTTGACACTCCGCTGGAGGTGCTTAAGCATCTAAAAGATACCGGGGTAAACTCCGTTGGGGCGACCGAACCGTGGAGTCGTCGCCGACTGGAAGCGTTCAGCCGAGCATACAGCGAAAAATTCCGGTTGCCAAACGGGAAACTCCCGCTCTCTTATCACCCCATTTTTATCGTAGCGAAAAAACAAGGCAAAATATGAGCGTATATTTTATTTCGGGTATCGACACCGACATCGGCAAGAGTATCGCCGTGGGTATGATGGCACGCTATTTACACCAGTTCGGAGTAAAAGTAATTACTATGAAATTGGTGCAAACCGGCAACGATGGGTTCTCTGAGGATCTCAATAAGCACCGCTCCATGATGAATGTCGCACCGTTCCCTGAAGATGCCGAGGGGTTGACCGCTCCTCAGATTTTCAGCTTTCCGGCATCGCCGCACCTTGCCGCGTCGCTGGAAAAACGAACCCTCGACCTTGACGCGATCCGCCGCGCCGTTGCGGAACTCGCCAAACGGTACGAAGTTGTTCTGCTTGAGGGAGCGGGTGGTCTGGCGGTGCCGCTTAACGAAGAGTTGCTCACAGTCGATTTCGTTTCCGAACTCGGCTCGGCGTTGATCCTGGTTACGTCAGGTCGGCTCGGCAGTTTGAACCACACGATTTTGTCGCTTGAAGCGGCGAAAAACCGCGGAATTGCCGTTGCCGGGGTAATTTACAATCGCTACCCCGCCGCCGACCCGATTATCGATGCCGATTCCCCCCGCATGATTCGCAAATATCTGAAGCGTTACCGTATGCCCGAAGCGATAGTGGAGCTGCCGGAGATAAAAGAACCGTATGTAAACGTCGATTTTTCGCCGATTTTTGGGGACAAGACAAAATGAATCGCCATGAACTGCTCGAATTTGACCGCAAACACCTCTGGCATCCTTACGCCTCGATGTCCGCGCCACCGCCGGTGAATCTCGCGATCGCGGCAAAAGGCACGCGCATTCGCCTTGACGACAGACAGGAACTCATCGACGGGGTCTCAAGCTGGTGGTGCACGGCACACGGACACAACCACCCCGAAATCGTCGCGGCGATTCGCGAACAAGCCGAAAAATTCGCCCAAGTCATGTTCGCCGGATTCACTCACCAACCCGCGATTGAGCTTGCCGCCGCACTGATTAAACGGACTCCCGCCGGGGTGAACAAGGTCTTTTTTGCCGATTCCGGCTCGGTAGCAGTGGAGTGTGCGGCAAAAATGGCGATCCAATACCAATACGCCAAAGGAAAAACTCAACGCAGTCGGCTTGCGGCGTTACGCGGCGGTTATCACGGCGATACGGCAGGGGCGATGGCACTTTGCGACCCGGAGGGAATGCACCACGTCTTCGGCGCATATTTGCAAAAAAATCTTTTCTTACCTCAACCGCACCTTAGGTTTGAAGAGGAATGGAGCGAGTCGGAATTCACCCAAATCGAAGAACTGCTCGAACGTCACAAAAAGGAAATAGCCGGAGTTTTTATCGAGCCGGTATTTCAGGGGGGGAACGCGATGCGTTTTTATCACCCCATGTATATGAAGCACCTGCGCGAAATTTGCGATAGACTCGAAATTTTGCTGATAATCGATGAAATCGCCACCGGCTTCGGGCGGATCGGTCGCTACTTCGGATGTGAATACGCCGGAATCGCGCCTGATATTATGTGTGTGGGCAAGGGGTTGACCGGGGGGTCGGTAACGTTGTCGGCGGCGATTGCAAGCGAAGAGGTCGCCGAGGTAATATCCGGGACTATGCCCGGAAAATTCATGCATGGTCCGACCTTTATGGCGAACCCGATCGCCTGCGCCGCCGGGGTGGCGTCGTTGCGCCTTTTCGACTCCTATGATTGGAAAGCGAAAGTTGACGCGATCGAAATACAGCTCAAACGTGAACTTGAAACTTGTAAAAATCACCCCAATGTCGCTGATGTGCGTGTCCTTGGGGCGATTGGCGTACTGGAGCTGAGAACTCCGCCGACCCCGGAACGTGTTCAAAAACTGATTCGTGAAACCGGGGTGTGGCTGCGTCCCTTTGGTAACTGGCTTTATACCATGCCGCCGTTTATCACTCCTTCAAACGAGATAAGCACTATTACCCAAGCGATGAAACAAATGCTCTAAAGAGCTAAAACTACCCCACCATGGTGTAACACCCCCTGTTTGCCAAGGGCGGCATTACATAAGGGTATCTCTAAAAACTGGCTTGAGTTACAAAATTGCCAGATTCGCAATTTGGAAGCGCGATTTTGCAAGCACCTGGCTAACATGAAGTTAACCAGATGTGCGCAAGCAGTGTGCATACGAATGCGAGATGCAATTTTTAGCCAAGTTTCCAGTTTTTAGAGATACCCATAAAAGATAAAATAGATTTATCGAAAAAACAAAGTGGTCTCTTGAATTTTTAATCTGCGCCCGATAGACTATTTCCCTAATTTACCTTAAATTCAAGTCCTTCCATTTTATTATACATTTGACACTGTGTGCCTGCCCCTTCAGGCTGGACACTTTTTTTCCATCCGTGATCGATGCAAAAACCCTTGAGTTACCATAACACATAATGCGCGAATTACAAATCCCGAAATAGACTTCATCCGGCGCTTTATAGCTCAACGCCGAATGAATCCGCCGCCTGTCGTACAGACAAAAGGTTTTTCCTTTTCGCCAATTCGTTATTTCGCGGCGGAGAACTCCGGCAATTTACCGTAACGCGCTTCTAACTTCGATCGGGTCGCCGCATCGGCGTTCGTCCAGAGCTTCTTAAAATATGAAGTCATAAACGGGCGGTAATAAGTTTTCCAAAATTTGCGTTTTGCCGCCTCCTGGGCGGTTGCGGCGGAGAAATTGCCGGTTAACATATCCAAATAAAACGCCGGATCCTCTAACTTCATTCTTCGCTCCAACCGCTTGATGATTGCACCCCGAAGCCGGGCATTGGTCAAGTCAAAACCAACCGGTTTGCCGGAACCGTCAACCGCACTCACCCCCACTGAAGAAATGCCCGTAACGGTAATTAAATCGCGACTCGGTGTTTCTATGGTAAAGCTGTTGTTTTCCGGGGTTATCTGCTGTAGCGTCTCCGCAAATTTTCGCATTTTGTCCACTTCGGGAGGGAGTTCCGTCCCATAGACAAGTACCTCATTTAAGAGTTTTGTTTCTTCCTCGCTTTTGCCGGGGGGAAATTCAAACAGCTGCAACGCACCGATAGCCCGGTCAAATCCTGCCCGTTCGCCATGGCGGATTGCCGAAAAAAAAGTTACGGCGACATCTTCAAGCAACGGGTTCAGTTTGCTGTGAATCCCGATCAGGCGATTTTTGGCGGAGATCGCCTCTGCCGCTGCTTTTTGAGCTTTTTCCTGCTCAATTCTTCGCGCTTCGGCTTCGGCTTGAGCTTTCTTTTGCTTCTCTTCTTCTATTTTTGCCGCCAACGCTTTCTTTTCCGCGTCGTCGGCGTCGTGCCGTACCTTTAATTCGGCTAAAAATTTCTGCCGTGCCGCCTCCCGCGCCGGGGCAACCCTGGCTCGCTCGTCCACCTGATAGTAAACCAATTGCAACGTCTCAAGTGCCTTGCTCTCTTCTTGGGTTTGAGGTTTTACCCCTTCGTCAAATAATTTATCCGCTGCACGCAAAAAGCCCAAATAATTGTCCGGCTCACTACGTCGCATCTGCAATAAATTCTCAATATTTGCCATATATTCGGGGCGAGTAACGATTTTCGGCGGCGGCGGCGGTGACGGCTCTGCCGATTGGCCCGTTTCCGCACTACTATCATTGAGCGGATTTCCCGGCAGAAGCGGCGAAACCCGCTCCTTGGCGAATGCAACAACTTTTGTCCCAAACGGCTTCAAAGATTCCGGCAACTTATCTCCGGCGGCGAGAAAATATAACCCGATTGCCCCGCCGACAATGATAAAAAGCAAAAAAACCAAACCCAAAATCAAGGTTATTACCTTCTTAAAGACAACCGATTTCTCTTTGTCGGATTTTTCTTTTTTCTTTTTCTTGCCTTGGTCTTTTGCCTCTTCGGGTGGAGTTGCCGGGGTCGTTTCCGGCTTTTCAACCACTTTTATGGCTAAATCGTCATTATTTGCCGCTTTTCCGTTATTTGGCTTAACCTCTTCTTTTTTAGCGGTTTCCGATGCCGCTACTTGTCCGTTATTTTTTGCAATTGGCGGAGTTGCACGGGGAATAGCGGATTTGGGTGCAACCGGCGGATTAGCCCGGGGAATCGGCGATTTAGGTGCTGTCGGCGGGTTGGCTTTGGGCAGGGGAGCCGCTGTTTTTTTGACGTTTTTATCGGCAACGGGTGAAGCTTTCAGTCCCGTACCGGCGGCAGCCGGCGGCGGCTTGGGAAAACGCAAATTCAAAGTTGGAATTGCGTTTTTTCTGCTATTAGTGTTGGATAAAAACATGTCCAACGCTTTAATCAGCGGAGTCGGAGTTTGGTAGCGATCTTCAATTTTTCGCGCCATCATTTTAGTTATGATGGTATTAAGTTCATCCGGAAGAGTCGGATTCACCTCCTTTGGTGGCTGCAAATGACCGGCAACATGCAATTTGGCAATTTCTTCGGCGGTCTCCGCCACATACGGGAATCGACCGGTTACAAATTGATAGAAGGTCGCCCCCAAACTGTAAATATCGCTTCTTACATCGGTCGGAACCCCGGTCAACTGTTCCAGGCTGATATATTGGGGGGTTCCCAAAACTTCTTCGCCCTCACTTGCCTCTTTGTCGTTATTTCCGGCAACCCGGGCAAGACCGAGATCCGCCAATTTGGCGAAACCGTTGGCATCGAGCATGATGTTATCCGGCTTGATGTCTTGATGAACCAATTTTTCGTCGCGCCACGCACATTCCAGGGCTCCGGCGACTTCTTTGATAATTTTTGCCGCTTCGACGAAGTCGAGAACTTTCTTCTCTTTTAGAATTTCTTTCATGGTTTTGCCGCGAATATACTCCATGGCAAAATAGAAGACTCCGTTTTCTTCACCTACGGCATAAGCTTGAACTACATTGGGGTGGTTAATGCGTCCGGCGGCTCTGGCTTCTCTGAAAAATGATTCGACATACTCTTTATCGTTTAGAAATTTTGCCTGAAGAACCTTTAGAGCGACGGAGCGATCCAGAGAAATCTGACGCGCAAGATAGACTTCGCCCATGCCGCCTTTGCTAAGTTCGCGTTCAATGACAAAATCGCCGATAACCGCACCCGGAGAGGTGGGGGTTTTGGGAAAAGGTATTTTTTCTTTGCAATGCGTACACTCTACGGAGTCGCCATTGGCTGGTTTTTCTGCCTCAAACACCTTTTTACATTTATTGCAATATATTTTCATCTCTTCTCCGACGATTTAAGTTCGGGCTACCACTAAAAACTGGAAACTTGGCTAAAATCGCACCTTCATATTGCGAATATTTCGATTTTCTACCCCAAACTTGTTTTTAGAGATACTCTTCATGGGGCTGATTGCAAAAATACTTTTTATCATGTTTTTTCGACGCTTTGAGTGATTTTGCTCGTTTTGAAACGGTTAAAGCGTAGCAGTGCTACGTAAAAAAGCGATTCAAGGCGACAAAAACACCAAAGCGATAAAAATACAAGCAAAATAGTTTTGCAATAAGCTCCACAGCAAAATATATACTATTGCGAATAAAAATACAAGTCTGAAAAAATTGTTCTTGCGCTAAAGGATATTTCTAAAACCGCCTTGAGCGGCGATTCTCGGCGCGTTTCCGTTTTTAGAGAGGTCAGTAATCAATTTCCGATTCTATCAAATTCACTTTTTTCATAATTCCATAAATATCTTCTTGCTATTCGTCTCATCCATGATATGTCACTGCTGTCCGATAAAAAAATCAGTATGAAAAATCATTGAAAAAGGTAAGTTGTTCCGGCAAATTCCAATCGGGTGGCT